>JBIKIB010000103.1:0-10650 GCA_044361845.1 Chitinophagaceae bacterium
CAGGCACCACCGGCGGATTTAACCATCTAGAAGTACCGATCACCGCTACAGAAGGCATACATGATATACATCTCATCTATCAGAATCCTAAATTGACAGATCCCAATGCCAACGGCATCCGATTCGACTGGTTCCATTTCACAAAGGATTTTCCCGGGATCGGTAAAGCTGGATATGATAGTGCCGTTTCCAGCTTTCGTCAACTACTCGATTCCAGAAAATTCACTTCGACACCGATCCTGCTGGATAACCCCGATGACATGCATCGCCGCACATTCGTGTTTGAAAAAGGAAGTTGGCTTGTACCCGGAAAAGAAGTCAGCCCCGATGTTCCATCGACCCTTCCACCGCTGCCAACAGGCGCACCCAGAAATAGGTTCGGTCTGGCACTCTGGCTCACCAATGAAGATAATCCGCTGACGGCGAGGACGATGGTGAATCGTCTTTGGGAGCAGCTTTTTGGACAAGGTATTGCCGAGACATTGGAAGACCTTGGTACACAAGGGATTCCCCCGACACACCGCGAATTACTGGACCATCTTTCATGGAAATTCATGCATGATCATGAATGGAGCGTGAAGAAACTGCTTAAAGAGATCGTGATGTCGGCCACATACCGTCAGGATTCCAAAACAGATGAGAGACTCCGGCGAATGGATCCCTTTAATCGATGGTATGCCAGAGGTCCACGTGTCCGCCTGACAGCAGAACAAGTACGCGATCAGGCATTGGCTGTCAGCGGACTCCTTAGCAAAAAAATGTACGGACCGAGTGTGATGCCCTACCAGCCAGAAGGCATCTGGCAGTCACCCTACAACGGCCAAAGCTGGAACAAGAGTAGCGGTGAAGATCAGCACAGAAGATCGATATATACCTATTGGAAAAGGACAGGCCCCTACCCTTCCATCGTCAGTTTCGACGGAACAGCTCGGGAGGTATGCATTTCCCGAAGGATCCGCACCAACACTCCGTTGCAGGCATTGACCATGCTCAACGACCCTGCCTTCCTGGAAGCCGCAAGACATCTTTCTTTTCGCCTCCTCGATCGCTTTGGCAATGACCCAGGAAAAGTAATGGACGAAGCATATCTCCGTGCCACAGGACGACCGATCGGAAGGGAACAAAAAAAAACATTGCAGAATTTATACGCCGATGCCGTCCTGCAATTCCAAAAAAATCCAGCAAAGACATGCGAGATGACCGGACTGCAGGACCAATACAACAATCCTGACGCAGCAGCGCTGGTCGTTGTCAGCAATGCCATACTTAACCTTGATGAAGTACTAACGAAGAACTGAGAGGATATGGACCCCAATAAAAAAATTCAGCAAGAGGCCTATCATCGATCCCTGCAACACCGAACCCGCAGGCATTTCCTGCAGGAGTGCAGAACAGGCATCGGGATGATGGCGTTGGGATCATTTCTGAATGGTTGTGACTGGCTGGGTTCACGGGAAGGTTCCACCCAGGCAGCCCCTGCTTTCAATCCGGCAAACCCTACCGCCCCCAAACTGCCTCATTTCGCAGCCAAGGCAAAATCAGTGATCTATCTGCACATGGCTGGCGCACCTTCACAATTGGAACTCTTCGACTATAAACCCGAACTGATGAAACTTGATGGACAAGATTGTCCACCATCGTTCCTCCAGGGTAAAAAATTCGCTTTCATACGTGGTGTACCTAAAATGCTTGGACCACAGGCCGGCTTTCGACGTAACGGCCAAAGCGGTCTTTGGATATCAGACCTGCTGCCTCATTTCCAGCGGGTTGCCGACGATGTGACCATCATTAAAACCGTCAACACCGACCAGTTCAACCATGGCCCGGCACAGCTGCTCATGCATTGCGGGACCCCAAGACTGGGTCGTCCAAGCATGGGATCATGGGTATCTTACGGTCTGGGATCCGAGAATAGCAACCTTCCGGGGTTCATCGTGCTGACTTCAGGAGGAAAAAATCCGGATGCAGGTAAAAGCGTCTGGGGCAGTGGCTTCCTGCCATCCGTGTACCAGGGTGTTCAGTGCCGCTCCGAAGGGGAGCCTGTACTCTTCATTGAGAATCCTGAAGGGATGGATCGGGATCTACGACGCGCATCCATCGATGCGATCAATGAAGTCAACCGACTCAGTCACGATGAATTCGGCGATCCTGAGATCCTGTCCCGGATATCCCAATACGAGATGGCATTTAAAATGCAGGTAGCGGTTCCGGAAGTTATGAATATCAACGATGAACCAGCGTATATACACGATCTTTATGGTACAAAACCGGGAAAATCCTCTCTTGCCAATAATATCCTCCTCGCCCGGAAACTGGTGGAAAAAGGTGTCAGGTTCGTGCAGATCTTCGACTGGGGATGGGATACCCACGGAACAGGGCCGGATGGATCCATAGATATCGGCCTTGTGAACAAAAGCCGACAAGTCGACAGGGCTATGACCGCATTGCTGCTCGACCTCAAGCAACGGGGATTGCTGGATGAAACGCTTGTCGTTTGGGGTGGTGAATTCGGCCGTACCCCCATGCAGGAAAATCGGGAAGGCAAACAAAATCCATATAAAGGCCGAGATCATCACGCTGATGCTTTTTGTATGTGGATGGCCGGTGGCGGGATCAAAAAAGGATTCAGTTTCGGAGAAACAGATGAAATTGGGTACAATCCCGTTGAAGGCAAGGTATCTGTATATGATATCCAAGCGACCATATTGAACCAGTTAGGCTTCGATCATGAAAAACTCACCTACGATTTCCAGGGAAGGCCTTTCAGGCTCACGGACGTGGAAGGATCCGTCATCCGGGATATCGTCGCATGACCACTCCCTCAGATATCCAAATACCAATAATGTCAATATCAAGAAGAATGTTCATCACAAGCACAGCCGCGATCGCATCGTCCATAGAAGCAATGGCAGCACTCAAAACACCAGCTGCAGCAGGGTATGCACTCAAGATCATGGCCACCAACTGGGGATTTCAGGGTAGTATGGCAGCCTTTTGCAGTAAAGCAAAAAAAGACGGATATGACGGAATCGAAGTATGGCTCCCCGACACTACGGGCGAAAGAGAAGAGATCTTCAGGGAGGCAAACAAGAACGAACTTCTTGTCGCTTTACTCTACGGCGGAGGAGATACTGACTTCACAAAACACCTCGCCCAATTCTCTGAAGGCATATCCGCTGCCGCAGCGCTCAAACCAATGTATATCAATTGCCATTCCGGAAAGGACTTCTATAGTTTCAACCAGAACAAGGCCTGTATCGATTTCAGCCTGGAAGTATCCGCAAAAACGGGCATTCCGGTCTACCATGAAACACATAGAGGAAGGGCATTATTTGCGGCACACACGACCCGGGATTTCCTGGAGAAGATACCCGGACTTCGCCTGACCTTTGACGTATCCCACTGGTGCAACGTACACGAAAGCCTACTCGCAGATCAGCAAGAGACAATGACAGCAGTCCTACCCAAAGTCTCTCATATCCATGCAAGGATCGGCCATGCAGAAGGTCCTCAGGTGAATGATCCCCGTGCACCGGAATGGGCTCAGGCAGTGAACGCGCATTTCACCTGGTGGGACAGCATCGTGGACAGGTTCCGAAAGGATGGAAAACCTTTGACGGTATTGGCGGAGTTCGGACCACCAGATTATATGCCAACCCTTCCGTACACAAGGCAGGCACTGTCTGATCAGTGGAATATAAACGTCCACATGATGCAGCTTCTCCGGAAACGATACGGATCATAAAGGAACGAATCAAGATTCCCGCACCCCATACCATTAAATCGTGCTGATCGCATCATTCATAGGTCATTTTCACCCGGTTTTTGTACACCTGCCCATCGGTATCCTGCTGATGGGCATCATCGTGCAATGGCTTTCGCGTATGGACAGATACGCATCCTTGAGGCCTTCCGTCTCTTTGATAATGATGGCAGGAGCTATCACAGCCATCATCTCCTGCATCACAGGGTACTTGCTTTCAGAAAGTGCTGAATATGAAAAGACTATACTCGAGAGGCATAAATGGCTTGGACTGCTGACCGCCCTCGTATCGTCTGTGGCTTATGCTTTCAGCACTGTAAAATTCGAGGATCAAAGCAAAAAGAACTTTTCAGGATACCTCGGACCGTTGATATTCATCCTTATCATGCTCACAGGACACCTTGGCGGTTCACTCACTCACGGTGCCGGATACCTGCTTAAACATGCGCCATTGCCTGTGAAAAAATTTTTCGGTGCTTCTTCCGGTATCACTGAAAGAAAATCCATCGAAGACGTACAAGAAGCCCACGCATACGAGGATATCGTGGCAGAGGTCATCCGGCAAAAATGCAGCAGTTGCCATGGCACCGAAAAACAGAAAGGCGGACTTCGACTCGATAAACCTGAATTCATGCTCAAGGGCGGTAAGAACGGCAAAGTGCTTGTGTTGAACGACCCATATGCCAGTGAGATCTATAAAAGGATCCTGCTGCCGGCCAATGATGAATTCCACATGCCACCAGCTGAAAAACCACAGCTATCCGCGGCCGAAATCGCATTGCTCCAATGGTGGATCAGCAACGGGCATGACTTCGGAAAAAAAATCAAAGAATTGCCGCAGACAGACTCGACCACACAAATGCTCAGAACCTTTCAGATGGTAAGTCTTGAAGCCAGTACTTCATCGTCCATCCTGCCAGCAGAGGATGTTGCCAAAGCCCCGCAGAAAATCATCGACAGCCTCCGTAAGATCGGTGTGCTCGTCATGCCTATCGAGCCGGGTAGAAATTATCTGCAGGTCAACTTCTTGAACTGCACCATGTCTGCTGATAGCGCAACATCTTTGCTGAAACCACTCAGTGGTCAACTGGTATGGCTGAGGTTGAGTGGAACAAAACTGACGGACAAAGGTCTCCGGAATCTCGCAGGATTGATCAGTCTGAAACGCCTGTTCTTAGACCACACCAACATAACGGATACGGGTATCCTACAACTGAACGGATTGAAGAACCTTGAGTTCCTCAACCTGACAACTACGGCCGTGTCTTCGGGCGGACTGCAAAAACTTGACGGACTTCAAAACCTGGCGCGTCTCTATATATTCGATACTAAGGTGAAGTCATCGGAACTCCACTCTTTACGGAAGATGTTCACTAAAGCAAATATTGACACAGGTGGGTACTCCCTCCCGCTGTTGGATTCAGACACCTCCGTACTTAAGCCCAATCAATGAAAAAGAATTGATCTATGCGCCAAACGCATTAAGAAGGGCTATTTGATTCTTTGCGCGAATAAGGTTATGACCAGCATATCTTGCCCCGTAATATGCATCATCATTGATATGATCCGTCAGGAACCGGAGCGCCTGCATATAGATCATGAACTCCCCTGCATATAAAAGGAGTCCCTTCTCTTTTTCTGTCAGCTCATCCTCCATATGGGTCAGATACCCCTCCAGTATGGCATCCCTGAATTCCTTACGGACCGTGATCAGGGAGTGATCCGATTCTTCTTCATGTACGGGGGATAGATAAGTCCTGAACATATCTCCCAGGTCGCTGATGAAATAGCCGGGCATGACCGTGTCAAGATCAATGACACAGATCCCCTTTTCTTGCTCGTTGAACAGTACATTACTGATCTTCGTATCGTGGTGGGTCACACGAAGTCTGCAATCGGGATCGGTACGGAACGTTTCAAACCGATCGACTATATCCTTTCTTTCTTTCAGCAATCCGATCTCATGCTGTGTGTTTCTGATCCTGTCCCTGTTTCCGCAAGCAAGTGCCTCGGTGAATTGCTGCCAGCGAAAAGACAGGTCATGAAAACCAGGTATGGTTTCTTTGAGGTTTTCGGTTTTGAATCCGGAGAATACCGAGGTGAACTGACCGAATTGCAAGGCTGCTTCGTAAGCCTGACCGGGTGTGGCGCACACATCCATTGCGTGTGAGCCCGGCACATAAGCGGTGAGCCGAAAATACCGGCCATCAATCATCGCATATGGCGCTCCTTCAACCGTGCGCAGGGGCAGCGGCAGGAAATAGTCAGAACCAACTCCTTTCAGATATTGACCGAGTGCCTCCAGATTATCGGAGATATCCAGTGGTTTTTTGAACACATGGTGATTCACATGTTGGAGGATATACGCCGGAACACCCGAACCATCCTTCACCATGTACGTTGAATGGATCAGTCCATTACCAAAGAGTACTGCACTGAAATTGGCGGGATCCATTCCGAAGAAACGGATGATCTGATCTGGATGCATCTCCTTAATATTTGACATCAATATAAAAGCCTTACTTTAATGGTTTCCCTGACTTCTTTGAGCAACCTGGCGGCATCTGTTGATAGTTTCTTGTCTATATCGAGCACCACATATCCGATTTCCTCGTTTGTTTTGAGGTATTGTGCCAGGATATTGATCTTGTTATTTGACAATCGCGTGTTTATCTCAGATAATACACCGGGAACATTCCTGTGTATGTGCAGGATACGGTGCGTTCCTTCCTGCGGCGGCAGACTCAGGGATGGAATTGTATGGGAGCCAGTGGAAATACCCATCTCCAGGTAATGCAGCAGTTTATGGCTGACATCCTGTCCAATATTCATCTGAGCTTCTTCGGTGGACCCTCCGATATGTGGTGTCAGTAAAACGTTCGGCATGTCCTGCATCGGCGTTTTGAACCTGTCTCCGTTTTTTTCAGGTTCCCATGGAAAAACATCGATTCCTGCACCGGAGACGATACCATCGTCCATCGCCTTGCGAAGAGATTCCAGGTCGACCACTTCTCCCCTTGCGTAGTTGAGCAGGATGCTTCCTTTTTTGAAATGCCGCAGAATGGTCTTATTGATCAGATTATGGGTCGATGCTGTTTCCGGCACATGAAGCGTGATGATATCTGATAGGCTGACCAATTCCTTCAGTGTCCGCTTTGATTCGGCATTGCCCAGCGGCAGCTTTGTCACGATGTCGTGGAAGATCACTTTCATTCCAAATGACTCGGCGAGAACACTTACCTGTGATCCAATATTGCCATAACCGATGATGCCCATCGTCTTTCCGCGAAGCTCATAACTGCCCTTTGCTTCCTTCATCCATAGGCCATCGTGTGCTGCACGATTCTTGTCGGGGATCCGCCGAATGAGCATGATCGATGCACCGATCACCAGCTCCGCGACCGACCTGGTGTTGCTATAGGGTGCATTGAAGACGGCCACGCCCATTTGTGTGGCTGCTTTTAGATCGACCTGGTTGACGCCTATACAAAAACAACCGATAGCCCTTAGCTTTTTTGCATTGACCAGCACTGCTTTTGTGATCTGCGTCTTGGATCGGATACCCAGCAGATGTACATCCCGGATCTCATCAATGAGCTGTTCCTCATTCAATGCGCCATTGACCCGCCGTATTTCTGTGTATCCCGAATCACGTAGAAGACCGGCAGCTGTTTCACTGATATTCTCCAGCAAAAGGATTTTAATTTTATCCTTGGGATAGCTGGTATGCTTCATATCACTCATGCTATTATTCCCTAATTTTGACGAAAGTAACGATTTCGTAATCCATCTTAAAGTGACACCGGAAATCCTGCATGCAAAAAATCAAAACAGCAGCCCTGATGTCTTTTCTTCTCCTGGGTTGTCAATCCACTTCAGTGAGGGAGCCCTCTGGTTTTTTCTCCTTTTTTCATGATGCAGTTGATGCTTCGAAGCTACCGAATCTGACCAAAAGCGAACACGATTTAATACACAACGCTGCGGATACTTTTTTCAAACAACATCTTCTGCCTTCAGGATTCAACGGTGGGATGTTGGTGTCATACAAAGGAAATATCGTTTTTGAAAGGTACGAAGGAAAGGAAAGATACGCTGAAGGGAAGAATATGGATACATCCAGCGCCCTTCATCTCGCTTCCGTATCCAAGACCTTCACCGCCATGGCCGTGCTATCTTTATGGGAGGCTGGAAAACTCAATATCGACGATCAGGTCTCAGCATACCTGACAGGGTTTCCTTTTAAAGACATCACGATCAAGAATTTGCTAAACCACCGCAGCGGACTTCCCAACTATGTACATTTCATGGAACAGCTCGGATGGGACCGGGAAAAAACAGTGACAAACCGGGATATCCTCGAATTCATGACCGCCCATCAGCAAGAACTGAATGTCATGCGCCCCGATGCATCGTTCAACTACAGCAACACCAACTATGCCCTATTAGCACTCATCATAGAAAAGACTTCGGGCATGACCTACAGTCAATATCTGAAGCATACTTTCTTCAAACCCCTTGACATGAATGACAGTTATGTCTTCAGCATGGAGAAAGCGGATTATGCCATACCATCCTACGACTATAAAGGTAGGCCAGAGCCAATGATGTATCTTGACGCGGTCGTAGGAGACAAGAACGTCTACAGTACACCAAGAGACTTATACAAGTGGGACCAGGCATTGACATTTGGAAACTTTTTTAAAAAAAGCACGCTGGACGCAGCCTATTCAGGATACAGCCATGAAAAACAAGGCGTTAAAAATTACGGACTCGGTTGGCGCCTGAATGACTATCCCGGAGGAAAGAAAGTTGTTTACCACAATGGATGGTGGCACGGCAACAACGCTGTTTTCAGCAGACTCATAAACGACTCAGCAACGATCATCGTGCTGGGAAACAAATTTACCAGAAAGATCTACGAAGCGAGACGATTGTATTCGATATTTCCCGGTTATGACCTTGCCTTTGATGGTGACGAGTAGTGCTGAGAAAAATGCCCACACATGAATGAGATAGACCAATATACCCGTCTTGAAGATGCGGCTGGCATGCTCATCGCAAGACCGGAATATGCCCATAAAGGCACTATGGGGCACGCAGCTCTTATTGCCGGATCATATGGTATGCTGGGAGCTGCGATCCTGGCGGCCAAAGCTTGTTTGAGGAGTGGCGTTGGAAAACTCACCTGTTTTGTATCGCCCGATTCATATCCTATCGTTCAGGGCTGTGTGCCGGAAGCTGTCTTCCATATCATCACAGAGAAGGAACCCATTCAGGGTTACGACTTCTCCCGATTCGATTCAGTAGGCGTTGGCCCTGGTATAGGACAAAAAGAAGAACATGCCATCATGCTGGATGCACTATGCTCCCATGACATCCCAATGGTTGTGGATGCGGATGCTTTGAATACCATCGCACGACATCCTCATTTAATCAAGTCCCTGCCAGAAAACACCATCCTGACACCTCATCGTGCCGAATTCGAACGGATGTTCGGAAAGATGGTGGATGCACGCAAGATAGCTGTGGAGCTCGGCGTAGTGATCGTGGAAAAAGGCCCTCATAGCCGTATCGCTTGTCCAGATGGATCGGCATACCTGAACGATTCCGGAAATGCGGGGATGGCCACTGCGGGATCAGGAGACGTGTTGACCGGCATCATCACCGGATTACTCGCCAGGGGGTATGATGCAGTGAATGCTGCCAGGCTTGGCGTTTTCCTTCATGGATCAGCAGGTGACCTTGCCGTTGCAGCGACCGGTAAGGAATCTATGATCGCCGGTGATCTCATATGTTTCCTTGCTCGGGCGTTCCTCCGGATAGAAAGCCATTCCAAATAAATGGCTTTAGATTGTGTTTTTATCATGAATGCGCTATTTTTGCCGCCCTATGTGGTCATAATACTACCTAGGTACTTGATTTTGAACGACTCACATTAAGAACTGCTTATGAACAATCTCCTTTACCTGATCCCTGCGTTTGGCCTGATCGGTTTGCTTTACACTTTTGTAAAATTCAACTGGGTGTCCAAACAGGACGCTGGCAACGATCGAATGAAAGAGATCAGCAACTACATTGCAGAGGGCGCCATGGCTTTCCTGAGGGCCGAATGGAAGATCCTCGGGTATTTCGTTGCTATTGTGTCCATCCTGCTAGCGATCATGGCCCTGGCAAATCCTGCCTCCCATTGGTCCATCGCCATTGCATTCATCATCGGTGCTGTATTTAGTGCCACTGCAGGCTACATAGGCATGAAGATCGCTACCAAAGCGAATGTTCGTACGGCTAATGCGGCACGAACAAGCCTAAGCAAAGCACTGAATGTGTCTTTCACCGGAGGTGCCGTCATGGGCCTAGGTGTCGCAGGCCTTGCCGTACTGGGGTTGGGTGGACTTTTCATCATCCTCAAGATGATCTTCGCACCGGATGCATCCGTGAATTCTGCGGAGATGCTGCGCACCATTGAAGTGCTGACGGGTTTCTCCCTCGGGGCGGAATCAATCGCTCTGTTTGCACGTGTCGGTGGCGGTATCTATACAAAGGCTGCAGATGTGGGTGCTGACCTGGTCGGAAAGGTCGAAGCGGGCATTCCTGAAGACGATCCCCGCAATCCTGCAACCATCGCCGATAATGTCGGTGATAATGTAGGGGATGTGGCAGGAATGGGTGCAGATCTTTTTGGGTCATATGTCGCCACCGTGCTGGCAACGATGGTACTGGGCCAGGAAACCATCGCAGTAGATGATTTTGGCGGACTTTCCCCGATCCTGCTGCCCATGTTGATCGCAGGCCTGGGCATCATTTTCTCCATCGTTGGCACCTGGTTCGTAAAAATCAGTGATAATGCGAGCGTGAATACCCAAAGCGTTCAGAGAGCCCTGAATATG
>JBIKIB010000434.1:0-3168 GCA_044361845.1 Chitinophagaceae bacterium
CATGAAACCCAATCCGAACACCCGGTGGAAACCTTGCTCCGAAGAGGTGTTAGCCAGGTCTGGGTGCATAATGGCGCAAAAGGCTCCACTATTTTCAGCAGCGATAACTCAATGTCGCTTCATGCCCTGCCAACAAATGTAGTAGACTGCACCGGGGCAGGCGACAGCGCACTTTCTGGTTTCATTTTAGGAAAATACCTTGGGAAAATGAACGATGAATGCCTGAAAATCGCCCACACCCTGGCGTCTGAAATCCTACAGGTACACGGAGCCATAGACATGCAAATGAGCCGTAGCAGACTTCTTACATTGGTTCCGAAATATTTTCCATGATAGAACATCCCTTGCTGAACATTCACCCGGAAGTGCTATCCGCCATAGAAAACGGACATCCGGTCGTGGCCCTTGAGTCAACCATCATCTCACATGGTATGCCGTGGCCACAAAATGTGGATACAGCCCTATCCCTGGAAAAAATCGTTCGGGAAAATGGAGCGATTCCCGCCACCATCGCCATCCTTGATGGACAATGTCAAATAGGATTGACAACCGAGCAGATCCACACCCTCGGAACTGTAAAAGATGTATGGAAAGTCAGCCTTCGCGATATGCCCTTCGTCATTTCACAACGCATTCCCGGAGCCACAACCGTAGCAGCTACCATGCGCATCGCATCCATGGCAGGTATTAAAATTTTCGCGACCGGAGGCATCGGAGGAGTACACCGGGGAGCAGAACACAGCATGGACATATCAGCCGACCTCACAGAAATGTCCCATACCTCAGTAGCAGTGATTTCCGCAGGTGTCAAATCAATACTGGACATTGGCCTCACACTGGAATATTTAGAAACCATGGGTATACCCGTCGTCACTTGGGGACAAGACGCATTCCCGAGTTTCTACTCCCGAGAAAGCAACTTTCCATCACCATTAAGGTTGGATAATGCTGATGCAATTGCCAATATGTTACGAACAAAATGGAGCCTGGGCTTGAATGGATCAGTACTCATCGCAAACCCCGTTCCCTCCGACTGGGAGATCCCAGCTGAAACCATGGAAGCGCATATCCTTGACGCCATAAAAGCAGCTGACCTCAATCGTGTCTCCGGAAAAGAACTGACACCATACCTCCTTAAATACATTAGCGAACATACCCGAGGCGAAAGCCTTGAAGCCAATATCGCCCTCATACGGCACAACGCAAAAGCAGGTGCAACGTTGGCTGTCGCATTTCAACGCCTTAACCGTAATACTTCCTTTTGATTGTTTTATTCATAAATGACGCCCCTTACACACATAAGCCAATTGTGAGCAACCCAAATAACCCTTTAAATCAATCCCTTATTATGAAATATTTCATTTACCCATCCCTGCTGCTGTTTTTATGCATCTCAGCTATAGGCCAAAAATCTTTTCGCGCGGATGTCATCATCTATGGCGGAAATTCCTCCGCCATCATAGCAGCCGTGCAAGTAAAAAAAATGGGGAAATCGGTGATCGTCGTTTCTCCGGATAAACATCTTGGCGGGCTTAGCTCAGGTGGACTAGGATTTACCGATACCGGCAATAAAGAAGTGATCGGCGGTCTGTCAAGGGAGTTTTATGAAAGAATTTACACCCATTACTCGAAAGAGGAAAACTGGAAATGGCAAAAACGTTCAGAATACGGAAATAAAGGACAAGGCACTGTTGCGATGGACGGTGCCATGCGGACAATGTGGATCTTCGAACCACATGTCGCAGAGCAGGTCTTTGAAGATTTTGCAAAAGAGTATGGTCTAACCATTCATCGAAATGAATGGTTAGACCGAACCAAAAATGGTATCCGAAAGAAAAACGGAGCCATCCTTTCCATAAAGACAATCTCAGGTAAGACTTATGAAGGAAAAATGTTCATTGATGCGACCTACGAAGGAGACCTAATGGCTCTTGCAGGCGTGAACTATCATGTAGGCCGTGAAGCAAACTCCGTTTATGGTGAACAATACAACGGTGTACAAGTCGGAGTCTTTCATCACCGCCATCATTTCAAGGACAAAATCAGTGCCTATCGAATCCCTGGAGATAGTACCAGCGGATTGCTGCCGGAGATCTCCACTGACCGGCCAGGACCCAATGGCTCCGGTGATGCACGAATACAGGCATACTGCTTCAGAATGTGTATGAGCGACCATCCAGACAATAGGATTCCGTTCGAACAACCAGCAGGATATGACGCAAATCGTTACGAGCTGATGGCAAGGATTTACGCCGGCGGATGGAGAGAGTCTTTTGAAAAAGTCGATCTCATACCCAACCGAAAATCAGATACAAACAACCACGGCCCCTTTTCAACAGATTACATAGGCAAGAACTACGACTACCCTGAAGCCAGCTATCAACGCAGAGCAGAAATAATTAGAGAGCATAAGGCATACCAGAAAGGATTGATGTACTACCTTCAAAATGATCCGCGTGTTCCTGCAGATGTACAGGGTGAAATGAAAAAATGGGGATTGGCCAAGGATGAGTTCATCGATAACGGGGGTTGGCCACACCAGCTTTACATTCGTGAAGCCCGACGAATGATCGGAGTTTTTGTGATGAAAGAGGCTGATGCTCTGGGAAAAACTACGGTTCCAAAACCCATTGGCATGGGCTCATATGCGCTGGATTCGCATAATACGCAACGCTTCGTCACATCAGAGGGATATGTGCAAAACGAAGGTGACATCGGCGTTAAACCCAAAAAGCCTTATTCGATCTCCTATGAATCCATAACGCCCAAGGAAGACGAGTGCAAAAACCTATTGGTGCCGGTTTGCGTATCCAGCTCTCATATCGCTTACGGCTCGATTCGAATGGAGCCAGTCTTCATGATCCTTGGTCAGTCTGCCGCAACTGCAGCGGTGATGGCCATCGATGACAAAGTATCCGTACAGAAGCTTTCATATGAAAAACTTAAAACCACATTGTTGAACGATAAACAACGCTTGACATTTTAAGATGTAAAAATTCTCCATCAACCATACATCATCAAGGGAGCAGCCAGCGTTGATATTCATGAATCTATCACTTGAGCTGGTAAAACCAGACTCAAGCATAAATTAGCTTCAACTGTATAGATGACGAACATCTGATCAAAAGAAATAGACAACAAGAACAAAACCCTTATTGTCTATTTCTT
>JBIKIB010000104.1:0-10620 GCA_044361845.1 Chitinophagaceae bacterium
GCGGATGAGGTTCAGCTGAAATACATCCATCCCTGCAAGGCATTCACCGGCGGAGGTCAGCGCTTCGTTGATGGCTGCATTCCCGGGTATCTCACTCACGCCGGTGATATTATCATCGGTGATGATCTCCATCACGGTCCGCAGCGCATATGGGGCATGAAGACCCGCCGCATTGAGCAGCGGGGGGTCCGTGATAGCGATCGGAGTGACATTTATCTCCCGGATGCAGGGTCCTTTGCGGGTAGTTATAGATGGCATACGCATCAGCTTTGTCCGGATAATTGCTCCATGAGGATGGCCAGTGCACTATGATCTGCATCCCCCTCACCGCGGGCGATGAGTGCGTCCATTTGTGCTGCCACGAGTGCGGAGCCATAGAGCGGCACGGAATGTTCCCGCCCGGCCTGCAGGGCGAGGTTCATGTCTTTGCGATGCAACCTGACCCGGAAGCCGGGTTTGAAATTCCGGTCGATGATGCGTTTTCCGTGCAGGTCGAGGATGCGGCTTTGCGCGAAACCACCCAGGAGCACTTCCCGCATCTTTTCCAGGTCGACACCGGCCTTCGCTGCCAGGGTGAATGCTTCCGCCACTGCCTGGATGGTCATGCCGACGATCATCTGGTTGCAGACTTTTGTCATCTGTCCCGCACCTGCCTCGCCGATGCGCACGATGTTCTTCCCCATCTTCTCAAAGATCGGCAGGGCCCTCTGGAATGCGGCGTCCGCTCCACCGACCATGATCGACAAGGTTGCGGCGTCCGCACCCACCTGCCCGCCGGAGACGGGAGCATCAAGCGATTCAACGCCTTTTTCCTGCAGGGCGGAATGTATACGCAGTGCGGTATTCGGTGCGATCGATGACATATCAATGAACAGCGATCCGGCCTTCATACCGACCGCCACGCCATCCTTCCCAAGCACGACAGCCTCCACATCGGGGGAGTCGGGCAGCATCGTGATGACGACGTCCGACGCATACGCCAAAGACGTGTATGAAGGGAAAGCGATGGCCCCGGCATCCACCAGTTCGTTCGCAGACTTATTCCCTTCATATACATGCAGGGCATATCCCGCACGCAGCAGGTGAAGTGCCATGGGCCTCCCCATGATGCCCAATCCGATGAATCCTATCTTCTCCATATGTTATATTTATTTTCAAGTTGGGATCATGCACCCCCTGCGATCGCCTGCAGCATGGCTTTTATGTATCCATAGCAGAAGGTGAAAGCTTGCTCGTGGCTCTCGGGATCCTCATGTGTGGGCACATGGTCGGGCATGACCATATGCTGGTAGCCAACCTCCTGCAGTGCCTTCAGGACCGCATAAAAATCCATATCGCCGTTGTCAGGATACACTTCCTGGAAGTTATCCCATCCACCCTTGATATTCCGCAAATGTATGTTGAAGATCTTCTTCCTGTCACCGAAGTATTTGATGATCGGAAGGATCTCCGTCTTTGGATCTTTAAGACCCTCCGCGATGGAGCCGATGCAAAAATTAAAGCCGTGATAAGGGCTGTCGCTGAGTGCGGCGAAGCGTTTCATGGCGGCGAAAACATCCGGACTGGTCCATCTGGTGATGCCGCGGTACCCGACGTGCGTGGGTGGGTCGGCGATGTGGTTGCCCAGGTGTACTTTATATTCTTCCGCCACCGGAACGATGCGGTCGATGAGGTACTTGATCCTTTCGAACATATCGTCTGCCGTCACGATACCCGCTTTGGTGAGGGGTTCGTTGCGTTTGACGGCTTCTTCATACACCCAGGTGCTGTACCTGGCATTTCCCCTTTTCGGGTCAATGGTCTTGCCGGTACGTAGGACCGGCAGGATCGTGGTGTTGTAATTGAGCAATTTGACACCGGTCTTTGCTGCGACCATGATCATCTGCTGGACCTGTTCGATCTCCCGGTCGCGTTCCGGACTTTTCCCAAGCATGATATTCGGGATGATGACATTATCAATGCCTGCGGAAGTCAGCGGCAGGTGGTATGCATCCAATGCGATACCGTACTTCTCGCATGCCTCCCGCTTCCGGAGGGAATCCTCGAGGTCCCAACCCTTACCGGGGATGTAATTGGGCATGCCTCCATCGATGTGGAATACCCCATGCCGGGCTTTGAGCTGAAGGTTCCGGTCGGTCGTTCCGCCCGTCTGGCATCCCACTTTCATGAGTACTTTTCTGACAGGGCCGGCTGCCGCAGCATCCGAACGCTCCGCACCCACAACGATATGACCGGCGGCAGTGGAAAGTACGGCAGCACCGATGGAGCCGCTGGCAATGGTCTTCACAAACCCTCTGCGGGGAAGGTTGTTGCCTGAATTGGATCCTTTGGATCTATTTTTTTCCATAATGAAATCTATTTTGTGATGGACATGTTTTGATCAGATAAGTGGGAAGAGCTTTGCAGCGAGCAGGATGAACACAAGTCCTGTAACGCCCATCACCACACCCATCGGGGCATAGGTTTTCAATGCTTCTTTTTCCGTGAGATTGCTCATCTTACAGATGATCCAGAAGCCGGGATCATTCATCCATGGCACGAGCTTCGCGCCGCATCCGATGGCCAGGCCGATGTACAGTGGGTTGTAGTTGAGTCCTCCGTTGGCAGCCATCCCGGCGAGGATACCCGATGCCGTGATGAGTGCCACGGTGGCAGAACCCTGCGCCGTGCGTACGACCGCCGCTATCAGAAAAGAGAGGGGGATGAGTGCCATCTGGTAGTCACGGGTCATCAATGCGATCTTTGCACTGATGCCTGTCTGCTGGATGACACCGCCAAAAGCCCCGCCGGCACAAGTGATCAGGACGATGACACCGCCACTGACCAATGCATTCTGCACGAAGCTGGAGAGGTCGAAGCCGGTCCCTTTTTTCTGACGGACAACGACGAGCAGGGCAAGGATACCAGCCGTAATGAGTGCGATATTCTTATCCCCGAAGAAATGGATGAATGCCGAGAGGCCCTGCATGAAACCGGAGCTACCGGAAGCACCTTCCGAGAGGTTCATGAAAGTATCGGCACAGATGAACAGGACGGGCATCACCACGGGCAGCAGGGATAGAAAGAGCGAAGGCAGCTGCGCATCGTCTTTTTCGGCGATCATCCGGATGTCGGATACTTTTGCATCGGGAGAATCCCGCACCGGGATCTCCATCCTTCGGTTCAGCCATCTTGCGAAGAGATATCCGGAAGTTGCGGTGAGTATGCCGAGAAGGCTACCCGAGACGATCATCAGGCCGATGGGTATCTGCATGGCGCCCGCAAGGAACAAGGGTCCGGGGGCAGGTGGCACCAGTGAATTGGCCATCATGGCACCCGCGATGATCGACAGCACGAACAGCAGGTAGTTCTTTCCGTTGCGCAGGGAAATGGCTTTTGCCAGCGGCATCATCAGGAAGATGACCGTATCGAAAAAAACAGGTATCCCGATGAAGAAACTGCTGATGAGAAAAGCCACCGGGGCCTTCTCGATGCCGATGGCCTTGAGGATCGTCCGGATGATCCTTTCTGCGGCACCGCTCTCCAGCATGCATTTCCCGATGATCGCCGCCATGGCGATGAGGATGCCGATCTTTGCCGCTGTGTTGCCGAACTCTGCAGCGATGCGTTCTCCGATGCTTTTTTTAGACATCTGCAGGGCCGCTGCTGCCGTGGAGCCCTTCGAAAGGGCGAATTGCTCGATGGATGCTGCCGGGGTCAGGAAGGCAACCGTAAAAGCCGCCAGCAGCAGTGCCAGGAAGGGATGGAGCTTTAGGCCAATGATCCCACCGACGACCACCACCACGCCCAGCAGCAGGATGAAAATGGGATCTGAAAAAATTACAGGCATAAGGTAGATTTAAGATGAGTATTTGTTCCGGATCGTCTGCAGCCGGGATGCCATGGTCCGTGACCCCTCCGCCACAAAAGTGGCGTCAGCCCCGCAGGCGATCATCCGTATGCCGAGTTCAAAATAGCGGGCATAATCATCGGGATTGAAGAGGAGGATCCCGGTGGCTTTGCCGGCTCTTTCTGCTGCAGCGACCGTAGCATTGACGGCATCCACGAAGAGCGGATGGTCGAACTGCCCGAAGATGCCAAGGCTCATCGACAGGTCGGCAGGCCCGATGAACAGCACGTCCACCCCATCGATGGCGGCGATCTCATCCAGGTGCAGCAGGGCTTCAGGGCTCTCGACTTGCATGACACCGAGGATATCATCGTTGGACTGTGCATAGTAGGCATTGAAGTCTTTGCCGAAGCCCGTGGCACGCACCATTTTCGCCACGCCGCGACTGCCATGCGGTGGATATCGGATCCCGTCCACCGCGTCCCTCGCCTGCAAGGCATCATCGATATGCGGACAGATCACGCCCTCCGCACCCATGTCGAGTACCCGGTGGATCCGTCTTTTGTCATGGCTTTCCACGCGGACGAGTGCGGCCGTCGGAGTGGCCGAGATGGCCTGCAGCTGTGCGATGACGTCCTGCTCTCCACCGGCACCATGCTCAAGATCGATCAGCACCCAGTCGAACCCTGCCAGTGCGACGATCTCCGCCGTCACGGCACTCCCTAGATTCAGCCAGCAACCAATGACAGCTTCTTTGTTGCGGAGCCTTGCCTTCAATTGTTTCATCCGTTTGTTTTTATTTTCTGTTCATGGAATATCCTTTCATACGCATCACTTGACATCCCACCACACACGGGTGTCCATGATATCGGCACCCTGCCGTTTGATCGCCGTCTGTACGTTCTCACTATTCACATTGATTTCCGAATCAGGATACGTTAACCTGCGGATGAACGGCTCCGTCTTGAGGTCCCGACCAGGGAACAGGTTCGGCGTCAGCACCGGGAATCCGCTGCGGCGGAAGTTCGCGAATGCTTCCGGACCGTTCAGAAAACACACGACCCAGTATTGTGTATTGATCATCTCCAGTGCCTTGGAGACATTGAAAGGATTTGCGGCCAGATATGCATCGATGGCGATGGTCGGGATGGACGTGGTGGTTCCATACCCGGCGAGTTGCTGCATGTGCGCCCTCACGCCATTGGCATAGGCTACAGCGGCATCTCCGGTTGCCCATCCCCTTACGATCGCTTCCGATAATAAAAGTTGTGTCTGGGCATACGTGATCAGGAATGTTGGGGCTTGCGGGCTGGCCATGCGCGTCCGGTCAAGCTGGCTGTAGTCCCACAGGCTTGCCAGGCCACTGGCAGTCACCTGGGAAGAAATGGTTGTATTATCATATCCCAAGGGCATGCCGACCTGAACGGCGGGCGTGCGGTTGGCCCTTGCCTCCACCTGGTTGGCACCACTCAGGGCTCCGATATAGCGGACGGAAATGGCGGTGAGCCGGGGATCGCTTGTAGCCTTCAAATGATCCACGAAATCCTTCGCAAGGTAAAAAAAGGCTGACTGCCCCCCATTGAGCTGGTTGCCGACATCATTGGGGAAATTCGCATTGTGCCGGATGATGACATTGTCATCATTGGACGTCATGAGCCCTCCGGTCACGGCCTTGGTAACATAGGATGAGGCAATGGTTGGCTTGACCTTTGAAAGTCGCATCGCTGCACGCAAGAGTAGTGCGTTCCCGACGCGTTTCCATTTCGGGATGTCCCCGGCAAAAAGCACTTCACGCGTCACCCTGGTCTTGGTGGCATCCAGTCCCGCGATCGCAGATTCGAGCTCTTTTAGGATATCGGTATATATCGATTCCTGGCTGTCGTACACGGGCTTTGATGCATCATCAATGAATCCCCTGCCCGCCTGAACATAAGGTATATCACCGTATGTATCTGTGAGCAGCATGAACGCATATGCCTTCCAGATCCTTGCGGTATGGTAGAGGTTGATATTCTTTGGATCGTCCTTTGTCTTGTTGATGACATCGATCAGTTCGCGTATCACACTCCGGTAGTACCTCGTCCAGTTACCGGAAGCGACGTTCCGGTTGTCCTGATTGTAGTTGGCCGCAGACCCCACGCCGCTGAACGGGGTGATCATCTGTTTCACGATGGTCGTCTCATAACTCAGATTGCCGTATGTGAGGGCGCTACCCACGATGGCTGTGTTCAATTGGAAAGATGGCTCCACATTCGTCAGTGCCACGGGGTTGATGTTCATCTCATCGAATCCCTTATCGCATGACCCGAGCCATAGCAGAGCTGACAGGCTGATGATATATCTGTTTGGAATTTTCATGTTGAGCTTTTTTTATGAACCGTTGAAATCAGAATTTCAGGTTCAGGTTGAAACCGATGTTGCGTGTGATGGGCAGGCCGGTCGCTTCGAGACCGATGAGGTTGTCGGACGGGAAACCGAACTGTTCCGGATGGATGTTGGGTACCCACTTCTTGATGACAAGCACATTGCTGGCCACCGCACTCAACCGCAATCCTTTTATGAACTTCAGCTTCTGCACATGCCGGGTGAAATCATACCCCATCGTCAGCTGGCGCAGTTGCCAGAGACCGGCATCATACACGAATTCTTCCGCGATGTTCTGGCTGCGGACGGTCTCGTAGAAGGCTTGCACGCCAGACTTGGTGACATTGGTCTGCCCGTTTTGATTCACCCCGCTACCGATGACAAATCCCTCCGCTCTTCCAGCGAGGGTTGCCTTGTGCAGCCCGTGACGCCAGGCATTGTGGTTGGTGCCGGAGATCATCTTATGTCCCAGTTTGAAGTCGACAAGTGCCGAGAATGTGATGCCCTTGAAGTTGAATGCATTGGTGATACCACCTGTCCATACCGGAACCGCACTGCCGAAAGCGATCTGATTGGCGGTGCGCAGCGGCCTGCCATTGCCGGCATCAAAGATCTGCTGGCCTTTGGCATCCCTCTGATATCCGTATCCGTACAACTGACCAAGCGGCTTTCCTACGACCTGCCGGAGTTCTCCGGTGAAGTCCGCCACCCCTACAGTGATGATCGTATCGCCGGCACCGCTGCCTAAACTCAGCACTTCTGACTGGTTATACGCACCATTCACGTTGAGGTCCCATGTAAAATTGCGTGTCTTCACAGGCCTGACATTGACCATGAACTCAATACCCCGGTTGCGGCTTTCGCCGACATTGACAAGCTTGCGCTGGTATCCGGATGCGTCAGATATCTGCGCCTGAAGGATCTGGTCGGAGGACAGCTTGTCATAGTAACTGACTTCAAAGGCGAGTTTTCCGCCGAACATCCGCATCTCCAGACCGATTTCCTTTTCGGAGACGCGCATAGGCTTCAGATTCGGGTTGGGCACCACGGTCGCATTGATGGATGCAAGGGACTGTGGCGTGCCGGCCTGGTTCGGGAACTGCAAAGGATTGATGAGGTAAAATAAACTATTCGAATATGGCGGAACATCCGTGTCACTGCCCACTTCAGCATAGGCCACCCGGAACTTTCCGTAATCGATCCAGGAAGGCATGGCGTCACGGAACGCATCGGAGAAGATGAAGCTGGCCGTGACAGAAGGATACAGTATGCTTCTGTTCTGCGGAGAGAGCGTGGAGAACCAGTCATTTCGAACGGTTCCGTTCAGGTAGAGAAAGCCCTTATAGGAGAGTTCTGCGGAACCATAGACGGAATTCACTTGCCTTTCAGAAACATCATACAAAGGCTGCAAAAGCCTTCCGTTGGTGAGCGTATAAATGCCCCGCGTATAGAAATCATTCACCAGCACGTTGTTCCTGTTCAGTTTTCTTTTCATCTGGTTTCCGCCGGCCATGAGGTCGACCGCGAAATCCCCGAATTTCTTTTTCGCACCGATCAACAAATCCGAATTCATCTCCCTGAACCTGCGTTCATCCTGGATATATTCTCCGTTCACGAATCCGGGAGGCGCAGGTGCCTGTCGCTGGCTGCCGGTCGGGAGGTTGTAATCCTGAGAGCGGGAATAGTAATCCTGACCGATCCGGCCCTGCAGGTATAGCCAGTTGGTGATGTCATACCGGGCGGTGAGGTTACCAAAGAAACGGTCACGCACGATGTGGTCGAAACGCGTCAAGGCAAAGTAGGGATTGGTGCGGTTGGTGAACCTCGACCAGGAGATTTCATCCCCCACGGCGTTCTGTGCATACTGTTTCAAAATATCCATCGGCATGGAATTCGCCATGTTGAATAGAACGACCGGACTGTAATCCTGCTCACCGATGTTTGGAGGATTGTTCCTGACTTCATTCGAGTAGCTCACATTGCCCGACACGGTCAGTTTCTTCGCGAAAGTCTGTGTGAATCCTATGTTCACATTCTTTCGGTTGAAATCAGAACCGGGAAGGATGGCTGTCGACTGCATATTCGACAGCGAGAGGCTGAAGCCTCCGAATTCACCACCAGAGGATAGTGTGACGGAATTGGTCAGGCTATTGCCCTGCCGGTAATATTGTTTGATCTGGTTGCGCTGTGGCTCATAGGGCACTTCGACATTGTCGAAAAGGATCTGCTTCATGCCCGGCTGGAATTTTTCACCGAAGCTCCACTGACCAGAAGTGGGGAATGGCGTAGTAGGCCTGACACCATTCTCCCCTTGACCGTACTCATATTGATAATCGGTATAATCGATCAGCGTCTCATTCGAATAATTCGAATTCACGTCGATGCCTATGCCCGTTCCTTTGCCTCTTGTCTTGGTGGTGATCATGATCACCCCATCCTTCGCACGGGAGCCGTACAATGCCGAGGCTGCGGCACCTTTAAGCACCGTCATGGATTCGATGTTATCTGGATCGATGCTGCTCAGTCCATCCCCACCGTCGGAAGTCCGGTTACTGCCCCTTGCTGACACATCCCCCCGGGCACCGAAATTCGTATTGTCGACCGGCACACCGTTTATGACGATGAGCGGAGAGTTATTACCGCCGAAGGATGACTGCCCGCGGATGCGGATCTTGGAAGTACCGGCAGGACCAGACCCCAATGATGTGATGTTCACACCCGCGATCTTTCCTTCCAATGCATTCATGAAACTGGATGTGCGATTCACCGTCAACTGATCGGAGCTGACAGAGGAAGTGGCATAGCCAAGGCTCTTGGCCTCGCGTTTGATGCCCAGTGCCGTGACGACGACCGCCTGCATATTCGATGAAGCCTCCGTGAGTGTGACTATGACAGTACCACTGCCACTGAGCTTCACTTCCTTTGATATGAATCCAATGGAGGTGAAGACAAGTGTGCCGCGGTCATCTTCCAACTCCAGGGTGAAAGCGCCATTCTTATCCGTAGTGGTGCCTGTCGTTGTACCCTTCAGCACGACACTGACATTTGCCAACGGACTGCCGTTGGCATCCACCACTTTGCCAGTGATCGGGATGGCGGCAACCGGCAGCGGTATCGCCTCCGGCAACACAACACTGATATCCCTTTCCTTCACGATGATGTTATGCTCAAGGATATGAGCGGAAAGTGGCTGATGGTCGAAACATACCCGAAGTGCCTCATCGAGCGGTGCATTATTCAGGGAGACGGAGACTTTCCCGGCTTTCTGCATCACACTCTTGGTATACACAAAAGTATATCCGGTCTGCTTTGTGATGATCTTGAAAATGTCCTCCAATGATGCATCCTTTTTTCTGATGGTCACACGCTGTGCATAACCATCAGCGAATGCGTTCATACAGCAAAGGAAAAGAAAAAGGACTGACAGTTTCATTGCGATCCAGGTTTGGGCCGTAAACGATCCTGCATGAGGAAATTTACTGCGACAAGGTAGTAAATGCATAATTTTGCCATGTTTGGGTTTAATAATAAGATCGGTCAGATCTGCTTTCATTCTGCCTGAACAAATCCACGGATCCGACCTGCCAGTCGGGTCCGTTTTATTGTATCAAGTGTTGTTATGGATTCTTAGTTTCACATCATACTCCTTTTTTATATTTATTTTTTTACAGGGATCGCATGAATGGCTTCTCCCTTACGTTCAAAGCGTACTTTCCCGGTCATTTCAAGTGCCTGCAACACGACGGACAGCTTGGTATTCACCGGGAATTTCGCGAAGAATATTTCATCGATATGCTCGTCATACGTCACCGTGGCATCGAATGACCTGGAAAGGGAACGACAGACCATTCCGATATCCGCGGCAATGAACTCCAGCAGTCCTTCCTTCCAGGCAACTAAAGAGGCGACATCCACATCATCTTTGACCCTTACAGGCCCGCCCCTTGCGGATATGACGGATTGCTGCCCCGGCTTCAGGACGGCAGCACCGGCATTGCCCCTGAAACGGACAGCCCCTTCCAGCAAAGTGGTATGGATCACATCCTCGTCTTCATACGCCATCACGTCGAAATGTGTACCCAGTACCTCCACTTCGGCATTCCCGACTTTCACCCTGAATGGTCGGCGATGGTCATGCGCCACTTCGAAATATGCCTGGCCCCGGATCTCCACCCGTCGCTCATCCGCATCGAATGTAACGGGAAAGCGAATGGATGACGCAGCGTTCAACCACACCTTACTGCCATCCGCTAACAACACCTGGTAGCGGCTACCCCTGGGGGTGGTGACAGTATTATAAGCATTGGAAAGAGCCTTCCCTGAACTTTGGCCGAACCTGATGGAACCATCTGCCTTGATGACAGGAATCCCCCCTGGGTTATCAACTGCCCCGTCCTCCAACTCGTCCACTATGATCATGCTTCCGT
>JBIKIB010000105.1:0-10577 GCA_044361845.1 Chitinophagaceae bacterium
GTCCGCCTGTGCAGTTTTTCGTTGAGTTCCGTAACGATACCGCCGATGCGGGCCTTGTTGCCGATCTGGCTCAGCCCTTCCATTGCGTCAGCCTCAAAATCCGATTCAGCCAGTTGCAACTCCACCGCCCGCTTGTCTTCCTCTGAAAGTTTGCCATCGAGGTAATCGAGCATTTTCTTCGGATCCACGGATGGATGCCGAGAGAGCATATCTTCCCATTGGTCACTCATATCCGCCGAGTTTTTTTTGTAAGATGATCCTGAGGTTCCGTTTTCCGTTCTGTATATGGCTCTTTACTTCATTGAGGGTATATCCGGTCCTTTCCGCTACTTGCTGGTAGGATTTTTTTTCCAGGTAGAACATCATGACGCAGATCCGTTGTTCTTCCGATAGCTCACTGAGTGCCGCCTCCATCGAATCGAATTTTTTTTCCTTCATCCGATGCAGCAGATGTGGGTCTTCTTCCTCAATGGGCTCCGGTATCCTGTCAGTGATCTCCAATACCGGCTTATCCTTTCCCCGAAGCTGCATCAGGCAGTGATTCCGGGCAATGGTGTATAGCCAGCTTTTGACATACTCCACCCTGTATTTCTCCAGTTCTGTCAGTGCCTTCAGGAACACTTGCTGCACGGCATCCTTTGCGTCTTCTTCCTCCTTCAGATACTTCATGCAAACGCCTAGCAAGAGCAGGGTATACCGCTCCAGCAGGATGCCCAGCCAGTGCGTGTCCTTTGTCCTGCGGTATTCGTCCAGGAGTTCGGCATCAGTGAGATCTTGATGGGAGCGGGGCATGTGTTAAATGTACAGGAAATCCAACATCTTTTGCATGTTCAGACGGTGTATCGGATCCTTCAAATGTTGTCGGAATTTTATCTATTCTTACATACCTTTATCCCATGTATCCCGAACCCTCAAACAGTAGTTTGTTTCGCGATAGGACAATCATCTGCATCCTTTTCATCCTGATCCTCCACGTTTTCAGTAGCTGCTCAGATTCGAATCCCCATGGCAGCAATAGTGAGCCGGAAAAGACCTGGGCTGTTCTCCTCGATACTGCGGCCTTGCATACCCTTGATGACCCTGCGCGGACAATCCGCTTGTCTGATAGTGCATTGTCGGTCGTTGCTTCCGGCGGGATGTCTGACACCTCCATTTTTCGTCCGCTGGAACTGAAGACGGATGCGATACTGGCGATGGGTTATGGCGATTCCGCTATGCGTTTGCTGGATAGTGCACGCTTATTGGCCATGGAGTTTGGGGAATCGCCCCTGCTGGCCCGTATCATGCTGAAGACGGCAAAGGGAAGGTTTGTGCAGGAGGATATGCGACTGGCGGAACAACATATCGCGGAGGCCGTTCGGTTATTCAGGAAATTGAAGATGGATAAGGAGTATGCCATCTCTCTCAAAGCCGCAGGAGATATTTCAAGGAGGAAAGGGGATCTGACCGGAGCCCAGAAATTCTTGCTGGAAGCCCTACGCATACTTGAAAAACAAGATGACCATCTGTCATTGGCCTTTGCATATCTGGAAGTCGGCAACCTGTTCAGTGATATCGGCAACAAAAATGATGCGTTTCTCTATTATCGAAAAGGCGTGGACGCTTACGCGAAAATGGGTGATAGCAGCCAAATGGCCCCGGCATTCCGCAATCTGGGACTCATCAAGAGGCAAAGTGATCCTGACAGTGCAATTTTTTATTACACACTCGCCAATCGGTTGGACCCCGGGATAAAGAACCCCAAATCATACATCATAGGTCTCTACAATACAGCAAATATTCACCTCGATCGTCAGGATTTCCCAAGGGCTAAGGCCATGTTCGACACCGTCTACACATTTTGTGAAAAAAAACAGATTTTCAGCGGCATGGCCAGGGTGAAGAATGCCTATGGGATTCTGGCCATGCAAAAAGGCGAAAATGTCGTTGCAGATAAACACTTCCGGGGAGCCATTGCCATGGCTGAAAGCATCGGTGAGAAAGCCCTTGTGATGAATTTTACCAAGAGCTATTCCGAATTTAAAGAGTCCATCGGCCAATTAGGGGAGGCATTGTCACTGGAACGGAAATTCCGGAAATTGAACGACTCCATCATGAGCTCAGATGGAAAGCTCGAGATCCTCAGGATGGAAAAAGAATTCCAGTCGCAAAAAAAAGATATTGAGAACAATAGCTTACGTGCAGAAAACGCACGGCTTCTCGCTTACGATCGTATGAGGAATATCCTGGTATGGCTTTCCGTTGCAGCGGCCATCGTACTGTCCGTTCTCCTGAACTATGCCAGAAGGATTCAACGCGAGAAAGCCTTCGCCTATGAAGTCCTCATGCAACGATACCAGACTGAACGGGACTTGCGGCAGGTGGAGTCAGAAATATCCAGGACACCCGATATCATTCATAAGCGATTTTTTATCAAGCGCGATGAACAGGAGCTGCTTGACGCTATCATCGGTCTATTTACCCAAAAAAAGCCTTATCTGGATTCTAACCTTAAAATATCAGATGTCGCTGAACAACTCAATACCACCACCCGGAATATCACCAACGTCCTAAAAGGGTATAAAGCGTCTAAATTCAGCGAATTTGTCAACATCTTTCGGGTTGAAGAAGTAAAGCGCAGAATGGAAAATCTCCAATATGACAATATGACCATTGAGGCCATCGCCCGGGATTCAGGTTTCGGAACAAAACAATCGTTCTATAATACCTTCGAAGCAGTCACCGGTGTCAAACCTGCACACTACAGGACCCATATCCTGATCACAGATAAGGTCAATTCTTGATCATCCCATACATTGTGTCCCTCCCTTCCTGTTGATTTGCTCCTTTCTGAGGCCACTTTGGCCCTTTGTAAAGTAATGAATTCACCAAATCAGTAAAGTAAACTGCTTGCTATAGCAGTTTTTTTGACTTGTATGCCTATAATATTAAATCATATTTTATTTCGTAAATATTATGATTATCAATATTATATGATTTTTGTAAAGGTTCAATTCTTTTTTAAGTCAAAAATCATGCGATTTGGGGATTCTTTACTGGACTTTCCTTATTTCTCTTTTATCCATAGAAATGCAAGATTTGTATTCATAGCCAGTGCATACAAAAACAACACAAGCCTCAGAACCCCGACAATGAAATGTCGGGGTTTCATTATGTATGGTCTTTCCCTGCCAGTAAAAATTGAGATCATTCAACGGATTGTTTGTTCTGCTTTCGTACCAGCGGCATCAATCTTTTCCGAACCTATGTACGTTCACGAAAGCATCTGCGGCGGTCCCTCCGGCTTGGTGTATGCTCGGGAAGATTTCCGGGTACGGGTCTTCATCTTACGGAACCTATTGCCGGAAGATCAACAAGTGCGGTATGGCTCATGTGTTATTTCCCTATGCATCCTGTCGCCATGGGGTTGGTTGAAAGTGCTGAAGGGGGATCGGGCTAAACAAGGGAAGTCCCTATTTTTTATCCAGAAAAAGCATTTTCAGTGCGACCAGCAGCATCAGCACGGCGAAGATTTTTTTAACGGTGACTTGTGGTAGCGACAAGGAGAATTTACTCCCCAGATAACTGCCGACGACGAACCCAATGGCCAGCAGTCCTGCATACCTGAAATCCACATACCCTTTCTTGTAATAATTGATCACGCCGAGGATCCCCACGGGGAAGAGCATGAGCGCCAATGACGTGCCTTGTGCCTGATGTTGGGAAAATGCAAGGAAGTACACCAATGCGGGGACGATGATGATGCCACCACCCACGCCGACCATCCCGCCGAGGATCCCTGCTGCCAGTCCAAGCAGGATGATGATGATGATGGTCTCTATGGTCATATTTTGTTTACCTGAACGCAGCAAGGGGTTATTGTTTTTTGTAAGTCTCCTTGTAGAAGTCGAGCGCGTCAGTGATGATCTTCAAAGCGGTCGCCTTGTCCTGGAATTCTTCCACCACAACTGTTTTGTTCTCCAGTTTCTTGTATTCTTCGAAGAAGTGCCTCAGTTCGTTGAAGAAATGCGCGGGCATCTCCTCTATGTTATTGATGTAGTTCACACTCGGGTCGGTATTGGCCACGGCGATGATCTTGTCGTCGGCATCACCACTGTCGATCATCTGCATGACGCCGATGACCCTTGCTTCTACGATACAGAGGGCCTGCACGCTGATGCTTGAAAGTACCAGGATGTCGAGGGGGTCCTTGTCGTCTCCCAGCGTCTGTGGGATGAAGCCGTAATTGATGGGGTAATGGAAGGAGGAGTGTATCACACGGTCCATCTTCAGGAGCCCGCTGTGCTTATCGATCTCATACTTGGCCCTTTCACCCTTCGGGATCTCGATGATGGAGTTCACGATGCGAGGGGCCTGGTCACCGGGCGGTACGCCATGCCATGGATGCAATACGGTCAGCATAATGATTGCTTTATAATCAAATGTATTGAAATTAAGCTTGACCATGCAGGGGAATATCCATTCCTATCTGGTCAGTTCGATGCCAAGCCATGTGGCCAATATGCCCATCGATACGCTGGCCGTGATGTACACCAGGACCATGGTGTACGCTCCGCTGCGCATCAGCACGATGTTTTCGTAGGAAAAAGCGGAGAATGTGGTGAATCCGCCGCAAAGGCCTACCGTGAGCATCAGCATGATGTCTGGCGGGATGCTGTTGCTCTTCGAAGCGTATCCGAACAGGAGTCCGATCAGTAGACTCCCTGCAACATTGATGGCCAAGGTGGGCAGCGGGAATGGTTGCGGGTACAAACCATAGAGTCCCTTTCCGATCAGAAATCTGGTCACGCCGCCGATGGCGCTGCCAATGGCCACGAATAGTACCTGACGAAGCATGTTTGCGTTTTTAAATGACCCCAGCATCCGCCACCGGCGATCCCTATTGACCTATCATCGTTTCCACACTGCCTTCATCTTTGGAGAAGGTATAGCTGAAGTCGACCTTCCAATCCTCGTTCTTGCGGACCACTTGCAGCGCTGTAGGTTTTTTATGATAACTATTGGAATAGGTCACGATCGTCACGGAGTCGTTCGGAGACTCCACTTTGTTGATCAGGATGGTGGCAGATTTAAGCCCCAGCCGTTCAGATTGGGGTTGTTTTTTCATGTATTCCCGGTAGCGGTTGAACAGTTGTCGGTCTTCCTCTTCTTCCAGCACGTACATCTCTGCCTTGGTGAAGTCGCCGTCGAGCACGGCACGCACGAATTCCCTGGCCGCATCCAGTCCGTCCTCGGGCTTATTGTATCCTTCCGGATCTGAACATCCCGCCAGCAGTATCATGACTGCCAATATCCCTGTCAGTATTCTTTTATGCATGGGTGCTGTTATTTTCCCGGTCGTATGCGCGGATGATGGCTTTCACAAGGCGGTGTCGAACGACATCCTCCTCGTCGAGTGCAATATGTGCGATGCCGTCGATATTCCGCAGGATCCGGATCGCTTTTTCCAGCCCGCTGCGTTGATTCTTGGGCAGATCCACCTGCGTGAGGTCTCCCGTGATGATCGCTTTGGCATTCGCTCCGATCCTTGTCAGGAACATCTTTATCTGAAGATCGGTCGCATTCTGTGCTTCATCGAGTATGATATAGGCATTGTCAAGTGTCCTGCCACGCATGTATGCCAGTGGCGCGATCTCGATCACGCGGGTACTCATGTAGTAGTTGAGCTTGTCGGCCGGAAGCATGTCATCCAATGCATCGTAGAGCGGTCGCAGGTAGGGGTCGATCTTCTCCTTCAGGTCGCCGGGCAGAAAACCCAGACTCTCACCTGCTTCCACAGCGGGTCGGGTGAGGATGATCTTCTTCACCATCTTGTTCTTCAGCGCACGAACGGCAAGCGCCACGGCCGTGTAGGTCTTGCCCGTCCCGGCCGGACCGACAGCGAAAATGACGTCGTTCTTTTCGCTCTTTGACACCATCAGCTTTTGGTTGGCGGTGCGTGCACGAACAGATTTCCCATTCGGCCCGAAGACCAGCACTTCATTCGGATTCCGCTCCACGAAATGATCGACCGCTTCAGCTTCTTCTCCACCGAGGACCTGCTCAAAATAATGCTGGCTCATATGTCCGTTCCGCTCAAGGTACTGTATGAGTGTTTCGATCTTCTCTTTTGCGGCCTCGATCTGTTCGGGGGCACCGCTGAGTTTTATCTGTGTGCCGCGGCTGAGGATCTTCAGCAGGGGGAATTTCTTTTTGAGTAGGTCGAGTTTTCCGTTGTTCACACCGAAGAACTCCAATGGGTTGACGGATTCGAGGTTGATGATGGTCTCTGTCAAGTGCGATGGGTTTTCATCAAAATTAGGCAAATTGTACCAACAGGGGGAAGGCTGAGGGCAGAATACATCTGCTGTGGAAAAAGGGGGGGGACCGCACCACGGCATCCCGGCGGAGCAGCATGAGATCATCACTAGAACCTGAAGAGGAGTTTGATGTTCAGCAACCTTGGTGTCAGCCGGTTGGGCATGGTGAAAGTGGTGTTGGAAAAATCTTTGATGAGCATGTATGAAATGGTGTTCCGGCGGTCGAGGAGGTTGAATACTTCAAGGCTTGCCCAAATGTTATCGAAACTCCTGAAGGGGCTGTGGCTCCGGCGGCGGCTTTTCTCGGCATCGAGCAAGAGTGCGCTGAAACCGATATCCGCACGGATATATGGCTCAATGATCAGTGCATTGCGGTGGCGCATACTGCCGGGAATGTTGTACGGCATATTCGATCCGAAGAGCAGGTTCAGGTGTACCTTGAAATTTTTATTCGTGCTGAGGTAGTCCTGGAAAAACATCCCCAAGGTGAACAACCTGTCGGTGGGGCGGCGCAGCCAGCCAATATCCACCCTTGCGCTGTCGGCCGGAACCTGGTCACCGGTCTCCCCGCTGATCAGTTCTCCGTCCTTGTTGTAAAAGTTGTAATAATGATCCCCTTTGAGGTCCTCCATAGTACGCATGAAACCGATGCTCACCCAGCTCTCGGCATCTTTCACCCACTCGCCGGAGAACCGAAGCTCAATGCCTGTGGCATAAGCCCTTGCGTTATTTTCACCGCTGTACCGGATGCGGACATTATCTATATCGTAAGGCACCACACGGGTCATGTGTTTGTAATAGGCTTCTGTACTCATCCTGAAGGGCCTGTCCCATGCCTTGAAGAGGTAGTCGGCACCGGCCACCGCCTGCCAGCTGCGTTGTGCGCGCAGTGCGGTGTTCAGCGTCCCGTCGTAGCGTCGCAACTCCCGGTAGAACGGCGGCTGGTGATACGCTCCGATGGCGGCCCTGAACACAAGATCCTTCCTGCCGACCGGCATCCAGGATGCCTGCAAACGGGGTGAAAGCAGCAGTTCGCGGTTGAGCGTATTGTAATTGAACCGCAGGCCCGCCTGCAGGGTGGTATTTCCATTCCCTTTGCGAACGAGGTTGTCCTGTATGAACCCGGAGAGCCTGCCGACCTCCAGTGCCGCTGTCGATTTCAGCACTTTGCTGAGTTGCAGCGAGCCGGGTCTGTAGGGTAGGGTGTACCCCGCGGAATCCAGCCTTTCCCATTCGTTAAGGCGGTCGTTGATCCCGGTCCGGTCCACATTCAACCCCCATAATAGCTGATGTCTTTCTTTTGACCATTGCCCTCTGTGCCCGATGCTGATGTTCACGATGTTCAGCCGGTTGCGCGCGAAATGCTGGTAGGCACCGGCACCCAGCGGATTCACGATCTCTCCGAAAGTGGGTTTGCTGCGGTCGAAGTCCCGCTCCCCGAAAAGATAATAACCGGTGATGTCAAAGGATTCCTGCTCGTCATTCTCGAATCTTCCGGCCATCCATTTCAGCCGGAGATGCTTGTTGACATCCTGGATGGCCGTGATGCCGAACATATTGGTGGCATATCTGTCCTTTTCCTTTCCTTCAAAGTAGATGTCCATGCCGAGGTTGGCGGAGAACAAAGGAGAGAAGACGGAAGAGCTGAGCTGCGCGAACTGCGGGCTGAACCGAAAACTGGTCTGCGCCAGGCTGGCGATCGCCTCTACCTGCCATTTATCTGTCAACTTCCATGTCAGCAATGCCTGAAAGTCGGATGCGGAAGGAATATAGCTGCCCTTGGTCTCCTGGGAAGCAAAAAGTCCGCGGTTGGTGCGTTGCCTCGCCCCTGCAAGCCAGGTGAATCGCCCCTTGGCGCCAACTCCTTCGGCATGCAAACCCTGCTCCAGCAGGCTGACATAGGCGGATCCTGCAAACTTCGCAGGACGACGATAGGTGATGTCGAGCACACTGCTCATCTTATCTCCATAACGCGACTGGAACCCTCCATTGTAGAAACTCACCCGGCTGGTGAGCTCGGGGTTTATGAAGCTCAGTCCCTCCTGCTGCCCGCTGCGGACAAGGTAGGGCCGGAAGATCTCGAAGTCGTTCACATACACCAGGTTCTCATCGTAATTGCCGCCCCTCACTGAATATTGCGATGTCAACTCGTTGTTGCTGCCGACAATGACCTTTATGAGGCTCTCGATGCCTCCTGTGGCGGACGGGATCGTCACAGCATTGCGGGGATTGATCCTGATCAGGCCCGTCTCGGAACGATCCACCGGCGTGCTGACGATCACTTCCTGCAGCGTTTTCGTCCCCTTTTCCAGCCGGATGATGATGGATTCCCTTTCTCCCGGTGAAAGGAAGAAATTCCGCTGTTCGCTGCGGTGCCCGGTGTAGGTGAAAGTCACTGCGAATGCCTTCTCCGCCGGTACGGTCATACTGAAGGTCCCGGAGTCAGAGGTCATGAAGCCCGACTGCTTGCCGAGGATGGTCACCGTGACCTTCGACAACGGCATATCGTTTTCATCAACCACTTTCCCGGAGACGATGGCATTTCGCTTCTGTGCAGATACGCTCACTGCGACCGACAGGAAGAGGGAAAACAACAGGATGATGCGCCGACAGGTCAAATGATTATGCTCATTAATGGGTGAATATGATGCGATCAGGGTTTTCCTCCCATCCCGGGACATGCACACAATAGGTGGGCCAATGGCGTAGGCCCTGCCGGAAGTTCGGAACGGATGGTGTGACCCTCAGCATTCCTTGAGTGCTTTTATCGTCGCAATGGGGTCGGCTGAGCTGAACACGGTACTGCCTGCCACCAGTACATGCGTGCCTGCCTCCACGATCTCCCTCGCATTGGCAAGGGTCACCCCTCCATCGATCTCGATCAGTGTGGCGAGTTTGTTATCGTCTATGCGTTTCCGTAAGTTCCTGATCTTCTGCAGTGCCAGCGGGATGAACTGCTGGCCACCGAAGCCGGGGTTCACGCTCATCACGCAGACAAGGTCGATGTCGTCAAGCATATCGAATATCGCCTCGACGGGGGAGTGTGGGTTCAGTGCCACGCCAGCCTTCATGCCCAGCGAGCGGATCTGCTGCAGGTTGCGGTGCAGGTGCCGGCAGGCTTCGAGGTGCACGGTGAGGATGTCGGCACCGGCTTTTTTGAAGTCTTCCGCATAGCGTTCCGGTTCTTCGATCATCAGGTGCACATCGAAGGTTTTGGTCGTGGTTTTTCTCAATGCGGAGATCACCGGAAGCCCGAAGCTGATATTGGGAACGAACCGGCCGTCCATCACATCCAGATGGAACCAGTCGGCGGCACTCTCGTTGAGCATCCTGCTCTCTTCGCCGAGGCGCAGGAAATCGGATGCAAGGAGTGATGGTGCAACAATGGGCATAGGGAAGTCGTGTATTTTCGCAAAGGTAGGATGTTGAAGGGTATTCGGTAATGGGGGATCCTTTGACCGATTTTTCAGGTGCCTAATTGGACGGGCTGTTATGCCGAAAGCACTATTTTTGCCGCATGGCAAAGGAAAAGATATTGGTGATCGGCGCATCCGGTCAGATCGGTGTTGAGCTGACCATGGCCCTTCGCAATGTGTACGGGAATGCGAACGTCATCGCCTCCGATCTTCGGGAACAAAATCCGCTGCTGGAGGGCACGGGCCCATACGTGAGCCTGGATGTGATGAATAAGGAGATGCTGCATGTGCAGGTCATCCGGCAGAATATCACACAGATATATCTGCTGGCGGCGATCCTTTCCGCCACAGGTGAGAAAAATCCCAACCTCGCATGGAACCTGAACATGCAGGGACTCCTGAACGTACTCGACATCGCAAGAGAGGAAAAGCTGCACAAAGTCTACTGGCCCTCATCCATAGCCGTCTTCGGACCCACTTCACCGAAAGACAATTGTCCACAACAAACAGTCATCGAACCGATCACGGTATATGGTATCAGCAAGTACGCCGGTGAATTCTGGTGCAACTATTACCACAAACGCTATGGCTTGGATGTGCGGAGTCTTCGCTATCCGGGATTGATATCCTACAAATCGGAGCCGGGCGGCGGTACCACCGACTACGCCATCGAGATCTTCCATGAAGCACTGGAGGAGGGAAAATACACCTGCTTCCTCAAAAGCGACAGCTACCTGCCGATGATGTACATGCCGGATGCCATCCGCGCCACGATAGAACTGATGGAAGCCCCTGCTGACAGGATCAATGTGCGGACATCATACAACCTGTCTGCCATGAGCTTCTCCCCCGAAGAGATAGG
>JBIKIB010000435.1:0-3152 GCA_044361845.1 Chitinophagaceae bacterium
GGTCGGTTCATGCCAAGCATTCTTAGCGGTTGTTCCAATTATGGGTGAAATGTTTCGGTATTTTTTTAGTTGCGGATAAAGTATCCGTGGTGAGTGCAGGAATGTGAAGATGACCGGGTCATGGGTGGGATCATCAGCTGAATGGGAAGGTTCGGTATTGAAGATTCTCTGGTGGCATTTCTGGGGTGGATGTAGACTAAATGCATTTTCATTTAATCGCTTTCAGGGTAAGTCCGTTCGGGTCATCAACAGTGAGACCTTTACCGTTTGAAGCTGCGATCCGGGAAGCCTTATTGTTCATTGGAGAAGCAGTTCCCTTGAAATCACGAATGTTCACATCCTTGAAATGTTCCAGTTCGATACCATGGGTAAAATAAGGCATCCGTGTATCCGTCCATTTCAGCCACAAATCTGATATCCGCAGTCCGCTTACATGCCGGGCCAGGATGGCCGGTATGTCGCGTGCGAAGAGTTGTTTGGGAAGTGCACATCCCCTAAGGTCGACATTCCCACCGGCCACATCGTTGAGTCGGCTGTCGGTCAGTTCAAATCGTATATTGTCAAAGGAGATGTCTTCCAGGGTGCTTTCTTCGCTTCCATACAGGAGGATTCCGTTCTCCCCTTTGCAGATGATGTTGCTGAACTGCACATGACTGATCTTCCCGAGTCGGGCGGCGGGGTTTCCGCTGACAGCGGATATATGTATGGGTTCCCCATTTCCCCACCAGTCACCGCTATGCAGTTCCGTTTGGATGTACATATTGCTAAAGATGATGTTTTCAAGGGATCCTTCATCCCTCAGGAAGATTCCTACGCCGCGGGATGATCTCGTGATGTTGACGTTGTTGACGCGGACATTGCGTACCGTATTCTGATCCAGGAAACCGATGCGGATACCGCTCGAATTGGATTGAAGGTTGCAGTTGGCCACGATGATGTTTTCCGACACATGCCTTGTGCCATGGAATCCCGGGATCTCAAAATGGTGATCATAGCCTGTGATGGCGATGGCGTCATCCCCTGCCCGGATATCACATCCCGAGATGATGACGTTGCTGCAACTGGTGACTCCTATGCCATCAGCATTCGGGACCAGCATGCCTGAAAACAGGCGGATGCCCGATACGGATACGCCATCACAATCGGCGAAGTGCAGGGTCCAGAAAGGAGCATTCAGCAATTGCACGTCCCGCACATCCACGTTTTTGCATCTGCTGAACACGACCATCTGCCTTGGTCGGTCTTTCGGCGTCACGGGGCCGTCGCCAATGCCTTGCGCTACTGCTCGGAATCCTTCCTTTTGCCTCGTATGTTCCTTACCGCCCCATTCAATGGTTTTTGCCTTATCCCATTCAAAGAACACGTGGTTATTGCCATCTATGATTCCAGGGCCGGTGATGGAGACATTTTCGGCACTATCGGTGAAGAGCATACCATAGTGGTTCAATCCGAACTCCGGCATCACATAGGCATGATAGTCTGCGAGTCTCTCGCTTCCTTTGAGGACCGCACCGCGTTCCAGGTGAAGATCCACATGACTCTTGAGAAACACGGTACCGGTCTTGTACACGCCCGCAGGCAGGCGTACGGTTCCCCCACCGCTTCTACTGCAGCTGTCGACGGCCCTTTGAATGGCGGCTGTTGACAGGGAGATCCCGTTACCGACAGCACCGAAATCAGTGACATCGAAGGATCGGGGCTGTGCGTAAGATATCAGTGACGACAGCATGAATACGAATGTGGACATTTCTTTTTTCACAGCATATCCGATTGGAGTGATGTAGATGATGGATCCGGAGGGTCAATATGAGGACAGGTATATTTTTTCGACCACGACGCCTTTGGGTGACTGCACGCGTACCAGGTAGAATCCTGCTGAAACGCGAGCCGATGCGGCATTCCATTCCACCAGTTGCGGTCCTGCCGGTTGTGTTGCAGAAAGGATGTTTGCGATCTTGACACCCGACATACCGATCAGATCGATGTTCATTTTTGTGCGGGTGGATAATTCATATCCAATGAGCAGTTTTCCACCCGATACCGGGTTCGGGTATATTTTCAATCCGCCTCTCGGGGAGAACTCCGGCACGGAGGTCACGACATTTGAGGAAACCGTAAAAGCGGCATCCCATGCCATGGAGGGAATGGTGAGCACGAGGGAACCTCCGACGGCGTTGACCAAAGAGGACGCGATGATGGTACCATTGAGGCATTCATACCACTTCACATCATATCCTCCGTCGGTCATACCAGTCAGTGTCAGGGAGGCCCCATTGACTGCAGGAGGCTTGGTGCCGGAAGGGCCCGCATCAATCCAGTTGTATTTTTTATTATGCACCCATCCTGCGGATTTCTTTGCATCCGTGCTTCTGAGGACGTACGAGTTGATGGGAGAGCCGATATTGGTGAAGGTGTAAGATGATACCCTGTACCAGTCACCACCGGCATTGTCTACCCTGATGGCGTGTGTTCCGGCCGGCACGTTGACGGTGTAGGTGGTATTGGCCACTGCGGGTGTGTTGAGCAGTTCGGAGCCGTCGACGAATATCTGAACACGTTGCGTGTTGCAATATGTGGAGATGTCGGAAGTCCTGAGGCTGAATTTGGAGGTAGCCGGGAAGGTGACGGTGAATGTCGGCGGTTTGCGTTCCGCCGCTTTGCATTGAGCGCCGTATATGTATTCGCCCAGGCTGCTGGCGGAGGGCGTCATGTTGCCGGAGGCATCGATGCTGAAGGCTGCGGCGGGTGCGATACCCCAACCGAAACCCGGGGATACCACCGCATCAGCGTTACCGCCACCAGTGACGTTCGCGGAGACCGGTTTATAGTCATCGCCGATGAAATTCAGGCTGGAGGCCAGTAGAGCGGGGGCTTTGTAGTGGTAATAAAGATCTCTTGGTGCGATATAGCTGTCCCACCACCAAGTCGATCCGCCGCCCATGCCGCCGCTGAATAAAGTCGCCCAAACGGCGTTGTGGATATGGATGCCATCGGGGTCGAGGGTCGAGAGACTAGACTGGGATGTGTTCACTCCGAATTCTCCGGTGTAGGCGGGTTTCCCGACGCGGGTAAGGTCTGTGCGGACGCCCTCTGCCAGAACGGTTTCGAAGTTGGCCGATCCGTTATAAAAATGCGTTTGGGAGAAGTCGATG
>JBIKIB010000436.1:0-3150 GCA_044361845.1 Chitinophagaceae bacterium
ACTGTCCTTACAAAGTGCGTCGTTTTAACTGGGCAGATTATAATGGTGCAGACAGCTTCAAGGACAATCAAAAAGAGGCAGGACTTCTCGACGAAGCCGTTCATATGATGAATGACGACCTGAGTCGTATGGTCTTGAACCCTGACGTTACTGTGAGGTCGAGGGGTGTTATTGAAAAATGTTCATTTTGTGTTCAGCGTTTGCAGGAAGGTAAACTCAAAGCGAAGAAAGAGAATCGTCCGCTGGATACCGGCGCGAATAATAAGTGGGATATAAAAACAGCATGTCAGCAATCCTGTCCGACAAATGCAATTGTTTTCGGAAATGTCAATGACAAGAAGAGTCCCATTTCGGTGATTCGTAATGAGGATCAGAAAGAGCGCTTGTTTTATTCACTTGAGTCAATACACGTCCTTCCTAACGTAAGCTATCTGGCGAAGATCCGGAACACTGACAGGCAAGTAGGTGTACCAACGGAGGCACATCATACAGCAGCAGCCGATACAAAGACGGAAGCTAAGCCAGCAGAACATTAGCATTAGTGAGGATGCCAGGATTTAAATGAAAATTGCCAAGTAAGCCCGATAAATAACTGACAAATGAGCTTAATCAAGTACGAATCCCAGATAAGGGAGCCATTGGTGGACGGACACAAAACCTATCATGATGTGACGGAGGATATCTGTCACACGATAGAGGCGAAACCGACCCGCTTGTGGTATATCGGCTTTTATATTTCCCTTGCTTTATTGCTTTTCGGTGCCTATTCTGTATATCGTGAGGTCACTTACGGAATCGGACAATGGAATTTGAACCGGACGATTGGATGGGGATGGGATATTACCAACTTTGTTTGGTGGGTCGGTATTGGCCATGCGGGTACTTTGATATCGGCGATCCTGCTGTTATTTCGTCAACGTTGGAGGACAGGCGTGAATCGTGCGGCAGAAGCCATGACCATTTTTGCGGTCATGTGTGCTGGACAGTTTCCGATTTTCCACATGGGTCGTGTATGGATGGCTTTTTACACGCTGCCTTATCCGAATACTCGCGGACCATTGTGGCCGAATTTCAACTCGCCTTTGCTTTGGGATGTTTTCGCCATTTCAACATATTTCACTGTCTCTCTTTTGTTTTGGTATTCGGGACTCCTACCAGATCTGGCCACTATCCGTGATCGGGCCAGGACAAAGTTTCGCAAACATTTTTATGGGGTAGCAGCATTTGGCTGGACAGGCAGCACGAAGCACTGGCAGCGGCATGAGAGTCTTTCTCTTGTATTGGCAGGACTGTCGACACCTCTAGTACTTTCAGTCCATACGATCGTATCCTTTGACTTTGCAACATCAATCATCCCAGGATGGCATACGACGATTTTTCCGCCGTACTTTGTGGCGGGAGCCATCTTCTCCGGTTTTGCGATGGTTCAGACGCTTATGCTTGTGATGCGAAAGGTGATGCGGCTAGAGCAATATATCACCCTTAGCCATATCGAGGTGATGAACAAAGTGATCGTACTGACGGGTTCCATCGTTGGATGTGCTTATTTGACAGAACTTTTCATGGCATGGTACAGTATGGTTTCCTATGAGCAGGACCACTTCTTCAAATACCGAATTGCGGGTCCTTATGGATGGAGTTATTGGCTGATGATGACCTGTAACGTAATTTCCCCCCAGTTGTTTTGGTTTAAAAAGCTTCGCAGGAACATCGCTTTCACCTTCGTCATGAGTATTGTGGTGAATATTGGTATGTGGTTTGAGCGTTTCGTGATCATTGTAACATCTATATACAGGGATTATCTTCCTTCTTCATGGTCGCTTTACTACCGCCCCTCTATTTGGGAGATCGGCTTCTACCTTGGAACATTCGGGCTCTTTTTCACCTGTTTCTTTTTATTCGCTAAATATTTCCCGGTGATTGCGATCGCAGAGATAAAGCATGTACTAAAGAGTTCCGGTGAAAGCTATAAAGGGGAAATGAAGCCCATTGAGAAATTATCCGATGAGGATTTTTATGAGAAAACCCACCATGACGAGGATCATCACGATAGTGTTGTGAAAGTGGGTCATAATTAGAACTAAAGAAAAGTCATATACACTTTACGTAAAACAGACCAGATGGCACTTAAGAAATTCGTAGTAGGTTGCTTTGATGACGAGAACGTTCTGTTCCCGGCAGTAGGCAAGGTGCGGGCGGCGGGCTACAAGATTCATGACATTTACACCCCTTTTCCTGTTCACGGGCTTGACAAGGCGATGGGTTTAAGGGATACAAGTCTTCATACAGCAGGCTTCGTATATGGTCTTACAGGTACGACAACCGCAGTGACATTCATGAGTTGGGTCTTTACCAAGGATTGGCCCATGAATATCGGTGGAAAGCCACATTTCGCTCTTCCAGCATGGATTCCGATTACTTTTGAGTTGACCGTACTGATGGCTGCTGTTGGAATGGTACTCACATTTTGCTATATCTGCCAATTGGCTCCGTTCATTAAAAAGCATCATTTCCATCAGCGTGCCACGGATGATCTGTTTGTCATGGTCATAGAATGTACAGATAAAACAGATGAGCTTATTTTGAAGTCGTTTTTGGAGGAAGCGGGGGCTAAGGAGATCAACACCCAGATAGCTGAGGAAGGGTGGTGGATCGGACGTTATGACCAGGAGCAGAAACTTTACAATGAACCGTCGGTCGCCTGACAAGAACTGAAAATATGAAGATGAAAAAGCTATCGATCATATCCATTTTGTTTTTTTTGATGACGGTGTCCGTCATCTCATGCAGCGATGTGAAACGTGAACCAGGCAAGGCATATATGCCAGATATGGCTTATAGTAGGGCATATGAGACCTATACCAGCAACCCTGTTTTTGTCGATGGGCAAACAAATAGGGAACCAGTTGCCGGAACAGTAAAAAGGGGGGAGGTTTTTGTGTATCATCTTGCAATGGACAAGACGGGTGATACGACCAATTATTATGCTTCGCGCACAACAAAGAATCCATTGCCTGCCCTTAGTGATGCAGAAATGAAAGAAGCAGAGCGTGCATACCTCATCAATTGTGGTATCTGCCATGGCGCCAAACTTGATGGTAATGGACCACTTTGGAAGGATGGAGATGGTCCGTATCCAGCAAAGCCCGC
>JBIKIB010000437.1:0-3144 GCA_044361845.1 Chitinophagaceae bacterium
CGCCCTGCTCTCGATTGCACCGCTGCTGGCGCATGTGCACATCAGCGAGAACGACCGGGGTACTCCCGGCGACGGACATGTACACTGGGATGAGACCTTTGCCTCGCTGGCGGAGATCAACTACAGCGGTTGGCTCACCATTGAAGCATTTTCCAGGAATGACCCGGACTTTGCCAATGCCATAAATGTATGGCGGGAGTATTCGGCTCCATGGGAGATAGCTGAAAACGGACTTCATTTCATCAGGCAACAAATTGCAAAACATTCATTGGATTCCATCAACTAAAATTGCAACCATATGTCTCAGCACAATTTCCCCAAACTGCACAATGCAACCTGGCCCGGCATCGTAGGCAAAGGACCGGATTCGGAACCGCCGATCGATCTGGATACACTCATCCATTTCACCGCCAACGCCGAAGCCGACGGAGTAAAGTTCGATGGTATTGATATCGGACTGTTTGAACCTCATTTTAACATCGATGAGTCGGAAGACGGGATCAAAAGGCTTGCCGATAAAGTGGGTGCCCTGAACCTGAACATCGGTTCACTGGTGGCGCCCATCTGGGGAGGTCCGGCCATGGGAAGCAAGGAGGATCGTGCCGTGTTTGTCGACATGGTGAAACGTTCTTGTGAGTTCGGCAAGAAATTGCGCAAGGCCGGTGTCCGTCCCTATGGCATCATCAGGATCGATTCCGCCAGCAAGCCCGAAGAATGGGCGAAGGATCCCGCAGGCAACACGAAGCTGATCGCAGACACCTTCCGCGAAGCCTGTGATGTGGCCGCGGATTACGGCGAGAAACTGGCGGCAGAGGGAGAGATCTGCTGGGGTGGCATGCATAGCTGGAAGACCATGATCGATACGCTTGAAGCCGTGGATCGTCCGAATATTGGCTTTCAGGCAGACATGGCCCATACCCTGCTTTACCTCTTAGGCTACAATGCCCCTGAGCACCGCATCCTGCCGCAGGATTTCGATTGGAGTGACGAGGCTGCATTGGATGAGGGACTGAGAAAACTCACGGCAGCGCTGAGGCCCTGGACCCTGGATTTCCATGTGGCACAAAATGACGGAACCGTTCATGGCACCGGATCGCACGATAAAACCGGAAGACATTGCCAGGCAGTGGACCCCAACGGCAAGCTGGATATCGCCAAACATGCCGGCTTCTGGCTAAGGGATGAAAATGGTGCGCTCACCAAGGCATTCCAGCATATCTGCTGGGATGGCTGTATGTTCCCGAATGAAGTGCTGATGAAGCAGCAGACCTGGAATGATATCCTCGCCGCCATGGTCAAAGTCAGGAACCATCATGGATGGAACGGATAAGTACTCAATGAATATAAATATAAAAACATGGAAAAGAAAAAAATAAATATAGGACTGATCGGAGGTGGATTCATGGGCAGGACACATTCCAATGGATACAACAGGATCCCGAACTTTTTCCCGGACCTGGCCTACACGCCCGTGTTAAAGGCAGTATGTTTTCGGAATGAGACCAAGCTGAAAGCCTTCGCGGATCAGTGGGGATACGAAAGCACGGAAACCGACTGGAGAAAACTCATCGAAAGGGAAGATATTGACGCGATCGACATCTGCACACCCAATGACACACATGCCGAAATCGCCATTGCTGCTGCCAAAGCGGGCAAGATGATCCTCTGCGAAAAACCCCTGGCGAGAGACCTGGCCGAATCAAAGCAAATGGTGGATGCCATCGCAGCAGCTGGGGTCAAAAACACCGTCTGGTACAATTACAGAAGGATCCCCGCCGTCACCCTGGCGAAAAACATTGTCGCCTCCGGAAAGCTTGGGAAGATCTATCATTACCGTGCCAACTTCCTGCAGGACTGGACCATCAACGAAAACCTTCCGCAGGGGGGTGAAGGACTTTGGCGCATGGATGCATCTGTTGCGGGGTCAGGTGTGGTGGGGGATCTGCTTTCGCATTGCATCGATACGGCCATCTGGATGAACGGAGGCATTCAGGAAGTATCGGCCATGACCGAAACATTTGTCAAACAACGCATGCACCAGCTTACCGGAAAGGTGGAAGATGTCCACATCGATGATGCCTGTTCCTTTTTCTGCAGATTCAACAACGGGTCACTCGGATTATTTGAATCCACACGCTATGCCCGGGGTCATAAAGCCTTGTACACTTTTGAGATCAATGGTGCCAACGCTTCCATTCGCTGGGATCTCCATGACCTCAACAGACTGGAGTATTTCGATAATGGAGATGAATCCAATCTGAGGGGATGGCGTTCCATCCACGTTACAGATGGAGACCAGCCATATATGAACAAGTGGTGGGTTCCGGGACTCGGCATTGGATACGAACATAGTTTCGTGCATCAGGCAGCCGACTTTTTAAGATCTCTCGAAACAGGAGAAGACTGCGCTCCTACTTTCGAGGACGCATTTGAGACACAGAAGGTATGTCAGGCTGTGTTGGATTCTGCAGCAACGCGTAGCTGGAAGAGCTGCTGAAGGCCCTATGCAGACTGTACCATTTGATCAGATAAAATAAATATAAACGAATGAGATCCGGTATTCAAGGCATTTCCCTGCTGATCCTTATGTTGATGCTTTGCCAGCAAGATCCTTATGCTCAAAACAGCAACAAAGGGTTCAGGAAAATTTTTGATGGTAAGTCCACCAAGAACTGGGAAGGAGACATGAAATACTGGAGGGTCGAGAACGGAACACTTGTCGGCGAAGTGACCAGGGAAAACCCGCTGAAGTCGAATACTTTTTTCATCTACCGGGGCGGGATACCCGAAAACTTCGAGTTCAGGGCCGAATACAGGATCAGCCCCGAAGGCAACAGTGGTGTACAATACCGCAGCGAAGCATTGGAGAATGTACCCTTCGGCTTGAAGGGTTATCAGGCCGACATAGATGGTGCCAACCGCTATACCGGACAGAACTATGAAGAACGCGGCAGAGGCTTTCTGGCCATGAGAGGAGAACGAACATTGTTGAAAGAAGGACAGAAACCGACGATCACAGGATCTGTTGGGAACAGCGAGGATTTGAGATCCAGGATCAGGAAAGACGACTGGAACCGGATCCACATCATTGCGGAAGGAAATCACATCCGGCATTTTATCAACGGGGAGTTGATGAGTGAGGTC
>JBIKIB010000438.1:0-3140 GCA_044361845.1 Chitinophagaceae bacterium
CCGGGTTCGCATGTGGCGATCCTTTCCAAGAACTGCGCCCACTGGATCATGGCCGACATCGCCATCATGATGGCCGGATGCGTATCCATCCCTCTATACCCGACCCTCACCGCCGCCACGATCAACGGGATCCTGACACACAGCGATGCACAGGCCATCATCGTCGGTAAACTCGACAACTATGAGGAGCAGGAAAAAGGCATCCCGTCATCCGTCATAAGGATCGGATGCTCACAGTATGGCATAACCGAAAAAAACAGCTGGGAGCGGATCGTTGAAACACACATGCCGCTGAAGGAGGTGCATCAGTGGGACGGAGACGCTGCCCTGACGATCGTCTATACCTCAGGCACCACCGGCCGGCCAAAGGGTGTGGTCCACAAGGCCTGCACGTTCGATATCGTTTTCCGCCAGGTGGCACCGGTGCTGAAAGTACCCTTTCATCCTTCCATGTTCTCTTACCTTCCGTTGAGTCATGTCGCCGAAAGGCTTGCGGTGGAGATGAATGTGCTCTTCAATTGCGGGACGGCCTCATTCTCCGAATCCCTGAAGACCTTCGCAAGGGACCTCGAATCCGTCCAGCCAGATGCATTCTTCGCCGTGCCCAGGATATGGACGAAGTTCCGGGAGAATATCCTGAATCGTTTCCCGCAGCGCCGCCTCGACCTCCTGCTCAGCCTTCCGCTCATTGGCGGATTGGTCAGAAAAGCCATCCGTCGAAAGCTTGGACTCTCACGGGCCGGCATCATCCTGAGTGCTGCGGCGCCGATATCCGTCGATCTGCTGCATTGGTATGAGCGACTGGGCATCACGATCTATCAGGCCTATGGCATGACGGAGGATAGTGTCTACGCGCATTTCAACAAGGAAGGTGCGAACCGCGTGGGATCCGTCGGTAAGCCGCTCCCGGGATTACAGGTGAAATTCACGGAGCAGGGTGAGATCTGCGTGAAAAGTCAGGGCAACTTCGAGGGATACTACAAAGAACCCGAACTCACGGCAGAGACCTTCGACGAGGAAGGATTCCTCAAGACCGGCGACAAAGGCGCATATGACGGTGACGGCTACCTGTACATCACCGGCAGGATAAAGGACCAGTTCAAGACGGACAAGGGGAAGTACATCTCCCCCGCCCCGATAGAACTCAGGCTGCTGGCGGATGCCGCGCTGGAACAGGCCTGTGTGGTGGGCATGGGCATCCCACAGCCGATCGCACTGGTCAATCTTTCCGAGAGCGGCAGGTCCATGCCGGTGGACCAGGCGGTGAAACATCTCTCAGAGCATCTTGCTGCGGTCAACAGCACACTCGACAATTACGAAAGGGTGGAGAAGATCGTCATCACCAAGGATCCATGGAGCGTGGAGAACGGCATCCTGACGCCCACGCTGAAGATAAAGCGCAACGAATTGGAGATGCTGCACATGCAACGATATCCGGAATGGTTCGGAAGGATCGATACGATCATTTGGGAGGACCATCCAACAGGATGAACCCATCGGCCGGCGGTACCGAAAGATCCGCCACCAAATACAACCATCACATGAAAGAATCACTCGTCAGCGGGATCAGAAGTTCGGTCGCGGAATTCAATGCCATCATCGCCGGTTTGGATGACGGGGCCTTCGAGCGGAATGCCGGAGGGAAATGGTCTGCCGGTCAGGACCTCCAGCACCTTGTCAGGATACTCCGCATCATAAATATCGTTTATGCGTTACCGTTATTCATATTGCGGATATTATTCGGGAAGAGCGACCAGGGCAGTCGTGACAACCATGTGATCGCAAAAAAATACAAAGAGGCCATGGCCCTCGCTGTGAAAGCACCTGCCCCGTTCGTGCCGGGGACCGTCAGGGCCAAAGAACGCGATGCCCTGCTCTCGGCACATCTCCAGCTTGGGGAGCGCCTGTGCCGGCGTATTGAAACAATGAGCGAGCATTCACTGGACACATACCGGATGCCACACCCGGTCATGGGGAAAGTGACTTTGCGGGAGATGATCGTGCTGACATATCTGCATACCGACCATCACGCGGAGATCACGAAACGCAAGGTCGGGAAGGTTTAGTCCGCTTCATTTTGCACTCAGCCGCAATGCCTCGGTCGTCGTGTAGTATTTGGCGATCATATTGGGCACTTCCCATTTGGGCATTTCCCCGGTCTTCAGGAATTCGAGGTACTTCTCCGTCACCCGCGCGAAATGGGCTTCGTGTCCCTCGTGGTAGGAAGCCGGTATGAGCACCTCCCAACCTTTATCGTCAGGGGCGAGGGATATGCCCGGAAATCTTTTCTCAAGTGCTGCGAATGCCTTCCGGAATGCGATCTCATCTAATCCCGCTTTCCGCTCCACATAGAGCTTCGGTTTGAATTGCTGTTCCTTACCCTGCCGGATGACAAGGTCGGACAGGCTGCCGCGCATGATCGAATAGTGTGTATCCCCGGCACCTGGTGCAGCCTTGTAGTTCCATATCACCGACACTTTGGCGTGGATGCCTTTCAGGGTGTAGTTGATCTCACCATTGCAACTCACCTGCAGCTTGCCACTGGCGTCGATATATTTGCCGAGATAGTCAGGGAATGTACCTTGGGCGGTGCTGGCCGTGAATTCTGCCAGCGTGACCGGGGTGGTCCATCGCTTTGCGGATAGCAGGCGGATATCCTTTTTTGGATAGATGATCTGTTCCGGAAAGGCTTCCCATTGCACGAGATCCACGAGGTGGGTGGTCACATCCACGATGCCTTCTCCTTCCTGCTCCACGTCATAGAACCAGGGTGGTCGCTGCAAGGGTGAACCCGATACTTCCTTGTAAAAATGATGCACGCTTTCTTTGGTGATGGCGGGCTGCGTCGGGGATCCCTGCTGCAATGTCCCGAAGGCATCTTTCATGCGGGAAAGTTCTTTCTGCAGGATCGTGGTGATCTCATATCGTTCGGTCATGATGTCGTAGAGCATCCGTTTATTCCGTTTGGCGATGCGGAACGCCTCGACCAGCTTCGGATAGGATGCGGCATCGATGACCATGGGCTTGTCTGCGAACACATGGAATCCGGCCTTGATGCTTTCAAGGATGTACTCCGTCTTCTTCCTGTTGTTTCCGGCGAGCATCACGATATCACCTTTTCGTTCGGCCAGCATGCGGGC
>JBIKIB010000106.1:0-10531 GCA_044361845.1 Chitinophagaceae bacterium
AGATCCGGATGCACCTCATAATTGGCCATGATCAAATTTTCCCACTTGGCGGATAAAAATGTTTTTGTCATTTTTTTTGAACTTGTTATGTAATGTGCATCACGGTAATTTGTCTAATGATGGCATAAAAAACATCAAGAACCCCTTTACCTTTTGATTTGATGCCGGTTTCTTTGAATTATTCATGTCAAAAGAACAAAACACTGACATTCTTAAATATATCATGAATTCAAAAGGTCTCTCCTGATACTTTTCGCCAACAAGGTTATGCAAACCATAGCATCTGTAAGGATGTTGGAAACTCCGACTCATATGCAATATATCAGTTTTCGGTTCAGTCAATATTCACGATTGGTATGCGATTTTGCTGTCATAAACGCATCGGCATTCAATCAATTTTATTAAGAAGAAGCAAGTTAAGCAAACCATGATCAAGGTTGTGCATACACGAATCGGAAATTTAAAGCTCAAGTTTTTTCTACAATGCCAATTGAAGGAATTTTATTTTTAAGATATGCCAACCTTATAGTCCAATCACGACCATCGGCATACATCATCAATTATATTGAGTCACATGGCAATATCAGTTGCTGCGCTGTCTTTTCAGAGCCCGGTATCATACCATTGTGAGATGGCGTTCCTGAAATCCTCCGAATAATTAAAGTCATCGAGCTGCGAGAAGAATTCTTCGTCATTGAAAATTTCCTGCAGAATAAGCATGTCGTCATGAGGAATATCTTCAGATTCCCATTCCGATAGGTCCTTGAGTAGTTGGTTCATGTGTTGTTCTGTCTCATAATCCATTTCTGTGGAGTTGTTGAGGAAATGTATCATGAGCAACGAAATTTCCTTATAGATCCTGCCGATTCCGGCATAACGTTGATGTCTCTTCATTTCTTCCGTAATCCGGAAGATGTAATGTAATTTTTCCTGTATCAAGACGCCTGCCCAAATGTCATATTTCCGTCTGTCATCAAAACAGATCTTTAGTTGGTCGAGCTCGTCAAATATATTCGCTTCGAGGATTTCCTCTTCTTCGCTGTTAACCAAGCTGTAGAAAAACGATGTGTTCAGGGGAGAACTCGATGCAAGTTCCTTGATGATTTGAATCAGGTCTTGCTTTTCCAATTTTTTGCATAATTCTTCCATAGTAAACATTTTTATGTGAACACGATTCCGAAGTCTCTCCTTCATTTCATGAAAGCATCCATCCTACTGAGATCATCTTGGCAAATACTTATGAGCCAATCATATCCACAAGCGGCATCGCTCCACTTTATTTGTGCCTCATAAGAACAAATGGATGTCATGGAATTATCCGTCGCGGGGTAGTCATTTTTTTACGGAACAGTTTTCACCGTTCATGGTTTCTCCATTGTCAGCCGTGATTGTCAAATGTATCTTTTCAATGTGCCATCCATTGGAATACAAGTTAGTAAATCGGTCTTTTACACAATGACTGTGAGTCGTATTTTAGTGTAAGCGATTGTGATCAAAGTAAGGTTTTGTTCAATGGGTCAGATCATTTGTAATGGTGCTTTCTTGTTCTATTCAATTGATTCGTCAGGACACGATCATCTATTCAATCCTCCTGCGCATAAGAACGTCGGTTTCACGGTCGTTTCCCAACATGAAATCCTGTCTTCCGAAAGCGACGAAACCGTTTCTTTCATAAAATCGAATGGCTCCCGGGTTATGTTCCCAGACTCCCAGCCAGAGTATTCTGGCGCCGTCATTCCGGGCGATGCACAGGGCCTCGTCGAGCAGTATCTGTCCAATCCCGTGTTTTTGTGCTTCCGCCACCACGTAGATCCGTTCTATTTCCATATGCTTCGCTCCAAGTGCTTCGGACTGTGCGTCGCCGGCATTGATCTTCATATATCCGATGATATGCTGATTGGTCACTGCCAGATGGAACTGTACTTCCGGACCTCGCAGTTCGGCTTCGATGCGCTGCGAGGTGAAAGCCTTTTTGAAGTATGCGGCCATGTCATCTTCCGTATTTTTGTCTGCGAAAGCCTCCGAGAAGGTTCGGATGCCGATGGTTCGCAACACATCGACGTCGTCGATTCCGGCTGGCTTGATGATTAGGTTTTTCATGCGACAATGATTCAGATAGTTGTTCATCAGCTATACTGAAATCTATTCGTCATGCCATGAGATTGAATATCTATATCTTTTTTTGATAATGGGCTAATCGGTCAGTTAGCATGTAGCCCAAACGCTTTTTTCGGTTATTAAAATCATTTTTATCATTTGGCTACTTCATTTTATGTGCTTTACATTCAAACACATTTTACTTTCACAAAATAAGTATACCCGTCAGATAGATATAATGATGATTGCCCTCATTTTTTGAAACCGAGTTCACTTGTGAACATCTCTTCAGTCAACATCTTTCTCATATCAGCAGCAGTCATGTCAAGGTCGAGATAGTATCCGTTGTTCAATACATGGATCAATGCAGGATGTTGCTTCATCTTCTCACCGGGTGCATGCAATATGACCAGGTCTCCTTTTACTTCCAGTATGGACACTTCCCACCAGCCCTTTGTCTTCCTGTCAGCGCCATCCCTGAAGTTCAGCACATATAGCCCGTCGCCGATCGTTCGTACCGAAAGGTAATGGCCCAGTTCGAAGCAGGTCGTGTCCACCCTTGTGAAGCGGATGGTATCGCCTGTTCGGCGAAAGGATCGTCCCTTGTCTAAGCCATCATCCTTCAGTGCATGGATGAGTCCTTTGTGCAGGATGTAGTTGTCGATCGTATCGATCTTGTGATTGACAGAATCATATTTTTCTTCCCGCAGCGATGGGAAGGTCGTCTGTTTATTCGCTGCACTATCCGCGATCTCGCTGAGCAGCAGGATCCTGTCGATCACGGCTTCCTCTGTTGACTCGAAACTCCATATCTTTTTTCCTTCCACAACATAGCTTTCCTGCTTTGACCTGTCGGGCTGGTCTTCCGGACTTTCTACCATCCACCATTTGCCGTGCAGTGCTTTGGGAATGGACCGCTTGTCCGTACGATCCGATGGCTGGGGGTTGCTGAAATAAAATGAGCTGCAGCTGTTCAGTGTGGCGAACAGGATGGCAAGGAAGGGATAAGCGAATTTCATGGCGCATTATTTTGAAATGCTAAGATGCGACTAATGCATACGGAATGAGCATGATACCTGAATGTTACACGGAATTATCATCCTTTTAACAGGTAAGTATAATCCTGTTTTGGGAACATTCCGTGGGGCTATTGGTCACCTGTCATCCATGCACTTGATGGATGATTTTATGTGAATAGCTTATATTTACATACAACTCATGTCATTCTCCCTAACCATCACCTGCGCACCGTCAGTCAATGCGGCCATGCAGCAGAATCATATCCCGCTTTTCAGAGACCTAAGGATCCTGAATGATTCAGATACCGGGACGGGTCCGCTTGTCCTGAAGATCCATGCGGCACCGGAGATCTTTCGGGAGCAGACTTTTCTCATCGACAATATTGCGCCACGCAGCCACTGGTCGCCTGCTGTAATGGATTTCCCGGTGTCCTGGTCAGTGCTTGTGGAGCAGACCGAGCGGGTGAATGGTATGCTGCTGCTGGAACTTTCTGATGAGGAAGGCCGGGTGTTGCACACACAAGAACATGATCTGCCCATCCTTGCTTTCGACCAATGGCAGGGACTACAGACAATGCCTGAATTACTGGCTTCATTCATCACACCCAATCATCCAAAGATCAGTGAGGTACTCAAGCGGTCGGCGGAGATCCTTGGGGAGTGGACCGGTCGTCCGGCGCTTGATGAATACCAGAGCCGAAATCCCGACAGGGTTCTCCGGCAGGCTGCCGCCATCTACCAGGCCATCTCTGAGCGGGAGATCACTTATGTATCCGCTCCGGCATCTTTCGAAGAGGCCGGACAACGCATCCGCCTCTGTGACCAGTTATTCTCACAAGGCCTGGGCAACTGCCTCGACATGAGCCTGCTTTTTGCAGCTTGTGCCGAAGCGGCCGGACTGAATCCATTGATCGTCGTCGTCAAGGGGCACGCGTTCACCGGACTATGGCTCGTGGAAGATACATTCGCGGATCCCGTCGCAGATGATCATACCCTGCTCACCAAGCGCATTGCCGAAGGCATCCATGATATCGTCTTGCTCGATGCAGTGGGTATGAACAAGGGTACTAATATCGACTTCGAAGCGGCCGTCCGCAGTGCGGAAGAACACTTACTCAAGCCCGGGGATTTCCTGGTGTTCATAGATGTCAAACGTGCGCGTTTCGGAAAGATAAGGCCGCTGCCCCTGCGGGTACTCACACCCGACGGGTGGGTGATCAGCGATGATGAGCCCGTGACACGCTCGGCTGCTGCACCCGCTGAGATCACGGTCGGAGAGAAGCCCGGTGAAGACCTGCATGCGACCATCACCAGGCAGCAACTATGGGAAAGGAAGCTGTTGGACCTCTCACTCCGTAACAATCTGCTCAATATGCGCGTTACGCGCAGCCTGATACAGTTGATCACGCCCCAGCTCTCGGAGATGGAGGATCTGCTTTCTGGGAATGAGGAACTTCAGTTGTACCCACGGCCTGCCGATTGGGACAATCCCCAGCGGGATGCGGGCATCTACCGGAGGATGAATGCCTCCGATCCGCTGACAGACCTGGTGCGGCATGAACTCACACAGAAGCGGATCCGTTGCTATCTGCAGGATGCGGAAGCCCAGCAAGCACTGACCGAGCTCTACCGGAATTCGAAACTATCCCTCGAGGAGAATGGTGCCAACACGCTCTACCTCGTACTGGGCATTCTCAAATGGTACGAGACGGATGCGAGTGAGCGTCCCCGTTATGCACCGATCCTGCTCATGCCTGTCGAGATCCTGCGGAAGTCTGCGCAAAAGGGATATGTCATACGGTCGCGTGAAGAAGATACCATGGCGAACATCACGCTGATAGAGATGATGCGTCAGGACTTCGACATCAGGGTTGCCGGCCTGGAGACATTGCCCCGCGATGAGGATGGTATCGATGTGAAGACCGCCTTCAATTTCTTCCGCCATGCGATCCTGTCGCAGCCTCGCTGGGATGTGGAGGAGCTTTCGTTCATAGGACATTTCTCCTTCAGCAAGTTCGTGATGTGGAACGATATCCATACCCATGCGGATAAACTTTGTTCGAATAAGATCGTCGACAGCCTCGCCCGGGGAAGGCTGACATGGGAGGTGGACGATGCAGGGAAAGAGAAGAAAAAACTGGACAGCCTCCACACTGCTGATATCCTCCTGCCCATCACTGCTGACAGCAGCCAGATAGAAGCCATCCGTGCCGCACTCGAAGGGGAGAGTTTCATCCTTCACGGACCACCCGGCACCGGCAAGTCGCAGACCATCACCAATATCATCGCAAACGCGCTCTACCGGGGGAAACGTGTGCTTTTTGTTGCGGAAAAGATGGCTGCACTCGAGGTTGTTAAGAAAAGGCTTGATGACATAGGCCTTTCACATTTCTGCCTGGAACTCCATAGCAACAAGGCGCGGAAGACTGCCGTACTGCAACAGCTCAAGGCCATGGTTGACACGCAGGAGTACAGTTCCCCTGCTACTTTCAACGCTGATGCTGACCGGCTTAACACGCTCCGTGCCGCACTCAACGACTATGTCGTAGCACTCCATGCGATGAGGCCGGCAGGACTCTCCATCCATGATTGCATCAATCGATACATACCCCATGCTTCGGTCGATGTGGAGATTGCATTTGACCGGCAATGGGTCGCTGACATGACCATCGGTAAACTAGCGGATATCCACGAAGTCCTTTCGGAAGCCAACGCCTCATTACAACTGGTTGGAGACCCCGTCGGCCATGGTCTCTCGGATGTGATGCTATCCCGGTATTCACCACAGATAAAGGAGGATGCTGCAAGATTGTGCGATCAACTCACAGGGGCCCTCGACCAAGTACAGACCGCCTCGATCGTGATCCTGCCAGCCATGGGCATCGAAGCGGAAACAGCCACGATGGACATCCTCCGCATCGCTGCCAGGATCCCGGTCATCCTCGAAGAAACCCCTGACTTCGACGGGAACCTGCTCGCTCCCGGGGTTTCGGTGAAGCGGATCGAACAGATCGAACAAGTGATACAGACAGGGAAAGAGGCATCGATGATCTCAAGCGCACTGGCGGATCATTTCAGCCCGGCATGGAAGTCGATCGATGCACCCGGACTGCTCCGTGCCTGGCAGGCATCAGGGCAGGACTGGTTTCTGCCGAGGTTCTTCACGCGGCGGCGTATCAGGCGTACCCTCGGCCAGGTAAGCCTCACGGGCGTGGTGGCGATGGAAGATCTGGATCAACATCTGCAGCGTATGACCGAATACGCCCGTCTCGCAGGCCTTATCAGTACCGCAGGGTCATGGATGGCACCGCTATGGGGTGCAAACTGGAAAGATGTCGATACCGACTGGGAGGATCTTACATCGATCACGCAAAGCCTGCGGTCGATCCGGGATCTCGGGGCAGGACTCACCATGGATGTCAGGGGATTTGACACATGGCTGACCACCTTCGGCAGTCAGCTCGGTTCGGGCAGTAAAGCATGGCTCGGTATCCATGGCCGTGATGCGCATTCATTTTTACAGGTATACGAAACCGTTAGTACGCTCGATGGATCACTGACGGAAATGCTGGAGTTGGTGAGCATCCTGGGAGGGGGAGGGCTGAAGCGTACATTGACGCAACACCGGACACGCGTTTCCCGGATACGGCATGCCATTGATAAGCTCAGGGATTGGTGCAGCTGGCGTCTTGTAAGGCAGGATATGATCGGTGCCGGTCTGTCACCTGCGGTCACATTATTGGAAACCGGCAGGCTTTCGCCGGGCCTTTTAGGCTCAGCGGTGCTGAAGAGTCTGTATCGTTCGATGGTGAACGGATTCATCAGCACGGAGCCGGTGCTTTCTTCCTTCAACGGCAGCATCTTCGATGAGAAGGTACGCCGTTTCACGGAGCTCACCACTGCGTTCGAAACACTCACCCGACAGGAGATATGTGCCGGCCTGCATGCGCGGAAACCGAATTTACAGGTACAGGCGGCCCGTACTTCCGAAGTGGGCATCCTGCAAAAAGCGATCGCCAATAATGGCCGTGGCCTGTCCATCCGTCAGCTCTTCGACCAGATACCGAACCTCCTGCAATCGCTCTGTCCCTGCATGCTCATGAGCCCGATATCCGTTGCTCAATATCTGAGTCTCGGCCATTCGAGGTTCGACCTTGTCATCTTCGATGAAGCATCACAGATGCCTACCAGCGAGGCCGTCGGGGCGGTCGCACGCGGACGGAACCTGGTGGTTGTGGGTGACCCAAGGCAGATGCCACCGACAAATTTCTTCAACAGCCTGAACTTCGATGAGGAAAACGCCGATAAGGAAGATCTGGAGAGCATCCTGGATGACTGCCTCGCACTGACCATGCCCGGACGACATCTCAACTGGCATTACAGGAGCAGGCATGAAAGCCTGATCGCATTCAGCAACGCAAAGTTCTATGACAACAAACTACTGACCTTCCCGAGTACGGAGGAGATCAACAGCCGGGTGCGCTGGGTACCCGTGGAAGGATACTACGATCGGGGAAGGACCAAGCATAACGTGGCAGAGGCGAAAGCGATTGTCGAAGAAGTGACCCGGCGTGCACTCGATCCGCTGACAGCATCCCAAAGCATCGGCATCGTCACTTTCAATTCTGTGCAGCAGAAACTCATCCAGGACCTGATGGATGATGCCATCATCTTCAACCCCCGCCTGGAAGCCGCATTGCTGCAGGTACCGGAACCGTTGTTCATCAAGAACCTCGAGAATGTGCAGGGCGACGAGCGGGATCTGATACTTTTCTCTGTTGGTTATGGTAAGGACAGGGAAGGCCGGATATTCCTCAATTTCGGTCCGCTCAACAGGGAAGGTGGATTCCGCAGGCTCAATGTTGCGGTTAGCCGTGCCCGTTATGAGATGGTCGTCTTCAGCACGCTTCGGCCGGAGGATATCGACCTGAGTCGGACGGCATCCGAGGGCGTATCGGCCTTACGCGCGTTTCTCGAATATGCCTCCAAGGGTCGGGCGAGTCTTCCCTTGCCGGCGAGGTCGGAGGAATATCAGGTACCGGCCAATATGGAAGCACAGCTTGCCTTAGCATTGAGGCAAAGGGGTTATCAGGTGCATACGCAGGTAGGATGTTCAGGCTTCCGGGTCGATGTGGCCATGTTGCATCCTACCGATCCTTCAAGATATCTGCTCGCGATCCTTTCTGACGGTCATGCTTTTGCAAGAACCGCCACTGCGCGTGACAGGCATATGGGTATGCGGAAAGTATTGGAACAACTGGGCTGGCGTGTGCATCATGTGTGGTCAGCTGATTGGTGGGAAGACCCTGCACAGGTCATAGAAAAAGTGATCGATGCATACCAGCATGCACTAATGGATCAAAGTACAAATGACAAGGTCACCATTCCACCGGGAATGCCTGCGAGCATGGCTGCCACGACAATTGAGATCCCCTTGAAAGCGATTCCAAAGGAAACAGCGGCCATCCCCGGGCAAAGGCCATACAGGATCGCCACGCTCGATCCCATTAAGGGTGCGATCCTGGAGGACCTGTTCGCACCGGGAAATGACACCATCATCATGAATCAGATCCGATCCGTGATGGATGCTGAAGCGCCTGTCACCAGGGATCTTTTGTTCCAGCGCATCCTCGATGCATGGGGCGGTGTGCGGAAAACCGCACGTGTTGAAAAACTCCTCGAAGGACTCCTCGATCGCATGACATATATGCCCACCCGTCAAGGGGATACCACCGTATGCTGGCTGGCCGGACAGGTACCGGAGAAGATCGATTTCTTCCGGGTACCTGAGGATGAGCATGGAAGGCGAGACCCTGATGATCTGCCTGCTCACGAAGTCGCTGCCGCGGCGGCTGCGATCGTGAAAATAAATTTCAGCCTTTCAGAAGAGAGTCTGGTTAGGGAATTGATCCGTGTTTTCGGTTATGCGCGAACGGGAGTACAGGTCGAGATAGCCATGCGCAGTGGCATTCAGATGGCATTGATACTGGGCATCATACGATCGGTGGATGGACGGTATCTTCTTTAAATAGCCAAAGGCCCGGGATCCGTCATACTGAATGGCAGGAATGAATAAGGGCCGCATCACGGCGGCCCTTATTCATATCATCACCTGATACAGCCAGCAGGCATTGGTCATTGGATCAGGATGATCCGTGCAGGATGAAAAGTTTCTGTTTGTAACGCCTGGATATTGGCAGTTTCAGCAACAGTCATTTTACACATCCGGATAACTTGAATTTAACATGATACAGACCTGAGGGAGGTGTTCAGGCTTGTATCAACTGGATTTCAGCCGATAGTCTGATGTCTTCACTCACCAATACGCCACCGGTCTCCAATGCTGCGTTCCATGTGAGTCCGAAATCAGTACGGTTGATCTTTCCGGTGACCGTGAAGCCCGCCTTGGAATTACCCCATGGGTCCTTTGCGATGCCGCCGAATTCCACTTTGAGTGTAACCTCCTTAGTGATGCCTTTTATGGTCAGGTTTCCGGTCAGGTCGAAGTTACCTTCGCTGTCGTAGTTCCCGGTTTTTGTGGACTGGAAGGTCAGCTCTGGATACTTTTCAGACTCGAAGAAATCAGCGCTTTTCAGGTGTCCATCGCGTTGTTCGTTGTTGGTGTTGATGCTGTCGATCTTCGCTGTGAAGCTGACCTTTGGGTTCGTGAATGTAACGTCATCTGATTCAGCTTTCACGGAGAAATCGGAGAAACTCCCAGTTACGTTGGTGATCATCAGGTGTTTCACTTTGAATTGGATCTCACTGTGTGTCGGGTCGAGGTTCCATTGTACGTTCGCCATGTTTTTTGTTTTTATTTGTTTTTTGGTTTGTGTGATGTGCTGAAGATTCTCTTCATTCCGGCGTGGTCAATTAAGCTGCATGGGCAGTTCCATCAGCAGGATTTCTGCGTTATCAGAGGTTGCCGTGATGTCAATGGAGTCTGTGTCCCAGATACCTAATCCGTCACGATCGCTCATATTTTGTCCATCGATGGTAAACGTTCCCTTGAGGATGAAAGCATACAAGCCATTGCCGGGCTTACGGATATCATAGCGGGTGGTGAAGTCTTTGTCGAAGTTCCCCATGTGAAACCATGCATCCTGATGGATCCATACCCCTTGATCATGCGGATCCGGTGACAACACCTGTTGCAGCCGGTTCTGTCTTTCTTCCCGGGAGAGGGTGATCTGATCATACCTCGGGGTGACGTTTTTTTTGTTGGGGAAGACCCAGATCTGCAGGAATTTGACGGTCTCCTCTTTGTGCTTGTTGTATTCGCTGTGGTAGATGCCGGTGCCGGCGCTCATCACCTGGATATCTCCATTTCTGATGACGGTGGTGTTGCCCATGCTGTCTTTATGTTCGAGATCACCCTGAAGCGGGATGCTGATGATCTCCATATTGTCATGCGG
>JBIKIB010000439.1:0-3131 GCA_044361845.1 Chitinophagaceae bacterium
AGCTATATCGGATGGATCAACCCCATATGGCATGACCATACCTTCCATCAGAAGGTATGGTCATGCCATATGGGCAGGATGTCGGCCATCGGTCCCGGCTCCGGAAGCCTCGTCGCGCAGGGATCACTCACTGAATATCCCTGATAGCGACCGGATCCATATCGGTGAACTCCTGGTTCTCTCCGGCCATGCCCCAGATGAAGCCGTAGCTGGAAGTGCCGACTCCGAAATGCATGCTCCACGGGGGGGAGATGACGGCCTCGTTGTTCGCCATCACGAGATGCCTGGTCTGCTGCGGTTCGCCCATGAAATGCATCACACGATGGTCTTCATGCACATCGAAATAGAAGTACACTTCCATACGGCGCGTATGGGTATGTGGCGGAACGGAATTCCACACACTGCCCGGCTCGAGCACCGTGATGCCGAGTACGAGCTGGCAACTGCGGATGCCATCCTTGTGGATATACTTGTAGATGGTGCGTTTGTTGGATGTCGATATATCCCCGAGATTCACGGGAGAAGCTTCTGCACGGGTCATCATCCGGTTCGGATAGGCATGATGGGCCGGTGCCGACATCAGGTAAAACATAGCGGGTGCGTTCATGTCATCACTCGTGAAGCTCACATCCTTCGTACCCTTTCCAAGGTACAGGCATTCAAGCCTTTCCAGGCTGTAAGAACCGGTATCGGTGACCACTTTGCCAGAACCTCCGACATTGATGATGCCGAGTTCACGGCGCTCCAGGAAATAGTCCGCCTTCAGCTCACCCGGCAACGGAAGGGTGAGTGCGCTGCCGGCAGGCACAACGCCTCCGATGATCACCCTATCGTAATGAGAATAGGAGAGGTTGATGTTGCCGGGCTGCATGAGTTGCTGCAGCAGGAAATGGGTCCTTAGCGCTGCGGTATCCATCCTGCCGGTCTCGGCAGGGCTGTGTTGAAATCTGATATCCATGGTTGTAAGGTTCTATGACCGGCGAATGTACGACCTGATCATCACATCTCCTTTCGAAAACGATTGCGAAATAACCCTACTAGCGAAGTTGCGTTCTGAAGAACTCCAGCATCCTTCCGTGCATCTCTTCTGAAACCTGCACATAGCCTTCGTTGTCAATGAGATTCCGTCTTTCGGCGGGATCGCTTTCATAATCATACAATTCACGGCCCACGACGGCTGATGGATCGAAGGGTCGGTCGCTCCGAAAACCATTCTTCATCCAGAGCGTATAACGGTATCTTTCTGTCCTGACCGAATACCCCATGATGCCGATGTCTATATAGCCAAGTCGCCCGGTCTCCGAAACAACTCCGCTGCGGGGAGACTGGCTGACGGCATATTCCTTGACCCTGGTAGCGGGGTTGCGCATGACAGGCACAAGGCTCACGCCCTGCAGGCTGCCGGGGATGGGAAGGCCGCTGAGTTCGCAGAGGGTGGGAAAAACATCGACGAGTTCAGTGGGGGACAGCGGAGTGGATGACCGCATGCCGGGTGCGGAGATGATGAGCGGGGCGCGGGTCGCCTGATCGAAATTGGATTGCTTACCCCACATACCATGGTCGCCCAGGTGCCAGCCATGATCGCCCCATAAGACGATGATCGTCTGCTCACGGAGCTGTAACGAGTCGAGTGCACGGAGCAGGACACCGACGTTCGCATCCATGTAGGAGATGGCCGCATAGTATCCGTGCAGCAGTTCGCGCTGCCGGTCGGCGGTCAGCGGAATACCGATACCATTATCCTTCGCCGCGATGATCCCCCCGGCAATATCGGTATAGCTGCGCAACTCACTGCCATGGTGCATGGCCATGGGCGGTGCGAGGTCGGGCATGTCCTGGTTGCCGGAAACGGACATCTGCTCCCGTCGGTAAAGGTCCCAGTACTTTGTCGGTGCCACGAAGGGCAGATGCGGTTTTTGGAGTCCAACCGCCAGAAAGAAGGGCCTCTCCCCCCGGCTCAGGGAAGCCATGATATCCACCGCCTGCAGCACACTGGCGCCGTCGGGATAGGCATTATCGGGCACATCTGCCGACTCTGCGGAGGGCTTGACACGTTGCAGCACATATTCCTTCGCCTTTGCAGCTGTCAGCCCTTTCGCGGCAGCCTCCTTTTCGTATTTCTCCGTCAGCTGCCGGATCGCAGGTGACTGGTACCACCCCTGAACAGGATCGGCATATCCTGTGGCAACATATTTATCATGGGTTTTGTGAAAAGGCACCGTCCACGATGACTTGTCATGGTCTGCATCCACAGATCCCAAGTCGAAGATCTTGCCAATACCTTCGGTGATATACCCCTGTTGGGAGAGATACTGAGGGATCGTGAGGATGTTTGGCTGGGCACTGCGCATCTGCGTCCGAAGATCCCATACCCTTGTGTGATCCGGTCGCATGCCCGTCATGGCACTCGCCCTTGACGGTCCGCACTCGGCCTGCTGGCAATGGTTCTGCATGAATACGGCCGCATCACCGGCGAGCCTGTCAATATTGGGCGTCTTTGCCACACCACTGCCATAGCACCCCAGCTCCGGCTTGAGGTCGTCCACCGCGATGAAGAGGATATTGGGCCGGCGTCCCTGCGCATGGCCCTCCCGGGTCATGAGCAACGCCACCAAAAACACTGCAAAAAACAACCAGGTGAGGAATTTTTCCATATCGATAGTTTTAGGGTATGCGTCGACGTGAGCATCCTTCGGTTCCTGCCATCCGGCAGCATAACACCAAGTTACAAATTCCACAGGCGCCATCACCGGATGGACTTGGAATTTTACATCCACCCCACCCGTATGGACATGCTACCTTTATCGGACTCCTTGGAGGAATGCACCAGATGAAGCACACCATACCATTCAGGCACCCATACGACACCGACCCCGCATTCCCGCAGCGATGCGCATACATCTGCATGGAGTTCGGCATTGAACAGCCATTGAAGACATACGCCGGCGGACTCGGATTCCTGGCGGGATCGTTCATGCGCAGTGCATACGAGCTGCAGCTCCCCGTCATCGGCATCGGCATCCTTTGGAAATACGGATACTACGACCAGTGTCGCAAACAGGACCAGACGATGGACGTGCATTTTGGAGAAAAAAGCTATGGATTCCTGGAAGACACGGGCATCCGCTTCA
>JBIKIB010000440.1:0-3123 GCA_044361845.1 Chitinophagaceae bacterium
TACCAAAACATCAGAATATATTTTTACAAATGAGTGAAAATTGAGGGAAGCTTGCTCATAATACTCCACTTTTTTGTAGGAGAATCTTTCATTCTTGAAAAAGTTTAATTTAAATGGATACATTAGAGACTTATATCTGTAACAGGCATCGTGCCGGTGTGTTGAACCGCCTTTCGTTCACATGCGTGCATCCATCTTCCGTGCAGTACCCTGCATGTAAGGATCCCGGAGTCGGGTTGAGGGCGCCTATGTCAATTGTCTGATATGCGGGTGGCAGCATGCCGCAAATCGTCATAAAAAGATAAACCATGTTCCGTGCCATTGAAAATGCCTTACTATTCGCTGAGCGGACCGCACTGGTTTGCGGCGACCGAGCGTATTCCTATGCCTCCCTATCACTAGGAGCCAGGGAATTTGCCGGGCTGCTGCTGAACGGTCGTTCCGATCTCGAGGAGGGCCGCATCGCCTTTATGGTTGATCCGGGTTTCGAATACGTCAAGGTGCAGTGGGCCATCTGGCAGGCGGGAGCTGTGGCCGTACCGATGTGCATCACACATCCGTTTCCTTCGCTGCAGTATGTGCTGGAGGATACCGGTGCGGAGACCGTGGTGGCTTCGGTCCGGTACATCCCCATGCTGGAAGCATACTGTGCGCAACAGGGCCTTCGGCTTCTTTCGGCCGAGGCTGAGGTGTCTGGGGAGGATGTGGCATTGCCCCATGTGGAAGACGGCAGGATGGCGATGATCCTGTATACCAGCGGTACCACCAGCAAGCCAAAGGGTGTGGTGACGACGCATGCAAACCTCAATGCACAGGTGTCGACACTTATCGGGGCATGGCGCTGGCATCGGGACGACCAGATCCTTTGTGTACTACCCCTGCACCATGTGCATGGCATCGTCAATGTGGTATGTTGTGCATTGAATAGCGGTGCGTGCTGCCGGTTCCTGCCGGATTTTTCCGGCGAGGCTGTCTTTCGCATCTTTCTCGAAGGGCGGTTGAGTGTTTTCATGGCCGTGCCAACGATTTTCTTCAAACTCATTGCCTATTGGGATACCCTTTCGGAAGCCGATGCCGATCGCGTCAGTCGCGCCATGCGGGCGTTCCGGCTCATGGTCAGCGGTTCTGCGGCATTGCCCGTTGCCGTCATGGAGCGTTGGAAAGCCATTAGTGGACATTCACTCCTGGAGCGTTACGGGATGACGGAGATCGGGATGGCCATCAGCAATCCGTATGAAGGAGAGCGAAGGCCCGGGCATGTGGGGATGCCGTTACCCGGAGTGGGTGTCAGGATCGCGGATGAGCAGGGGCTGCCCGTTCCCGAGGGAGAGCCCGGCGAGATCCTTGTCAGGGGGGATAATGTCTTCACCCGGTATTGGAATCGCCCGGAAGCGACGCAGGAAGCCTTCACGGCCGATGGCTGGTTCCGTACCGGGGATATTGCCGTCGTGGATGATGGATACATCAGGATCATGGGGCGCAACAGTGTCGATATCATCAAGTCAGGCGGGTACAAGGTTTCCGCGCTTGAGATAGAGGAGGTGCTGCGCACCCATCCCGGCGTGAAGGATTGTGCGGTCGTTGCGATCCCCGATGATGAATGGGGAGAGCGCATCGTGGCCGCATTGGTCACCGACATGCCCGGCCCCGAGCCGGCCGACCTCGACCGGTGGATGCGGACGCAGATGGCCTCCTACAAAGTGCCAAGGCGGTATCTGAATGTGGAGGAGCTGCCGAGGAACGCGATGGGGAAGGTCCTCAAGGCCGAAGTGAAACAACTATTCAGCTGAAGCCATCCGCAGGCCTTACCGCTGCGGGCAGGTGCGTATGTAATATTTAAATTTCTGACAAGATGAAGATCTATGGTGTAGCGATCCTTGCAGCCTGTTTTCTGTCCGGACAGCTCATCGGCGACGGCCTGGCGGGATGGATAGGGTTGGATGGCAATATCGGCGGGGTAGGGTTCTCGATGCTCATGCTCATCCTATTGGGTGACTGGATGAAGCGAAAGGGGATGATGCCGGCGGAAACAGAAAAGGGCGTACAGTTCTGGAGTGCCATGTATATCCCTGTGGTGGTGGCCATGTCTTCGATACAGAACGTGCGTGCTGCGTTGACCGGCGGGTGGGTCGCTCTGCTGGCAGGAGTCTTCGGTACGGCCGCCTGTCTGCTGCTAGTGCCGGTCGTTTCTTCCATTGGCAAAGGGAGGCGCAAGGTTGCGGAAACCATTAAATCCAACTGATGCATATCATCGAAAAGGTCATTGAGCGGAACGGATTCGTGTTCGCATTCCTCGTGGTTGGATGCATCATGTATCTGTCATATTTATTTTCGGAGAAGGTCACCCGGCGGAGGGTTCCCGGCGCGGCCATCGCCATCACGGCCGGACTATTACTGGCATTGTTTGGTGGCAAGAAAGGTGTTTCCGACATCGGCATGTTTGCCGGTCTGGCCCTGTTGGGTGGTTCGATGATGCGTGATTTTTCTATTGTCGCCACGGCGATGGGGGCGAGTGTGTCTGAGATCCGAAAGGCCGGGTTGGCGGGGGGCATATCCCTTTTCATAGGGATCATCGTGGCATTCTTCATGGGTGGGCTGATCGGATATGGTTTCGGGTACCAGGATGCCCGGAGCTTCACGACCATCGGTGCGGGGGCGCTGACCTTCATCGTCGGGCCGGTGACGGGTGCTGCCCTCGGTGCTTCATCAGATGTGATCGCGATCAGCATCGCGACCGGTGTCATCAAGACCATTGTGGTTACGATGATCACTCCGGTGGTGGCCGGTCGCATCGGACTTGACAATCCACACAGCGCCATGGTCTATGGTGGACTGATCGGTACGACCAGTGGCGTCGCGGCCGGTCTTGCCGCCACGGACCCCGAGCTGGTGCCTTATGGGGCTTTGACTGCGACTTTCTATACCGGACTCGGCTGCCTGCTTTGTCCGTCGGTGTTGTACTTCATCGTGGACCTCGTGCTTTGATAGGGTTTGGGTTCATCTCGGGACTGCACTTTTAAAAGGGTAGGGGATACCCATTACGATTAGCCGGTATTCGGGCATAGGGTTCCTGGATTGTTGATGGATCAACCCATCGGTGTTCGGTTTTTGGTATCCGGCAGG
>JBIKIB010000107.1:0-10474 GCA_044361845.1 Chitinophagaceae bacterium
GCTGCCCTGAGTACTTTTGCATAATCGATGGAACCCGTCCCCAAATCACAGGAAGCATCCTGCTCTTTCGGGTCAGCAAGTTTTATCCGGTCTTTCACATGGCAGAGAGTGAAGCGATTGGCGTATTTTTTCAGCCATACTTCAGGATCCCCGCCGGCCGTGACAACCCAGTAAATATCCATCTCAAAATCCACCAGGGCTGGATCGGTTCCTTCCATCAGGATATCCTGAGGCATACGGCCTTGCGTTTCTGTGAACGTATATCCATGATTATGGTAGGCAAAGCGAATCCCGTTTTTCCTGCAGATTTCTCCTCTTTTGTTGAATGTATCTGCATAACGCTTGTAGTCATCCAGCGTCTTTTGAGGACCAATCCAGGGTGAAATAAGGTATTTCATACCGATCTGACCTGCCTGTTCGGCCTTTTTTTCAAAATCCTTGTCGATATTACAATGGCTTGACACCATCACAAGACCGAGCTCGTCCATATATTTTTTGAAATCGGTATGCTGCATCCCCCAAAACATACCAGTGGCTCCCTCATAACCCTCTATTTCCTTATATCCAAAACCAGCGACCTGCTTAAGGACGCCTTTCGGGTCTTTCGGTAAAACATCTCGGAGGGTATACAATTGAAGTCCAAAAGAACCAAGTACCTGACCGGCGGCAGTCTTGCTTTTCAAAGTTGAATTACCTGATGTAGCTGCATCCTTACCTGCAGGGCGGCTACATCCGATGCCTGCCAGTGTAACACCCGAAACCAGCATGCCCGCGTTACGAATGAATCTTCTCCTGTCTATCGTCATTTTTCTGGATTATGTTTAATGATCTGGACCTTCAGCGATTTTTCACCTGATTGATTGTCGGGGTCTTCCTTTTTTATGTCGCCCAGGCTTTGTCCCCTTTCTTGTAAGGTATGCATCCTTCATAACGTCCAGGAATCGCCACATACCTCAAAGCCTGTGTTGCACCGATCTCGGAACTGAAATATCCGAGGAGCGTCAGTTGCTTCATAAGCGTGAAATAGTGGTTTGGATCACCCTCCTTTTTTGCGGAGTTATAAGATTTCTGTTCCTTATCAACTGCAGTCAGCAATGAAGTGCGCTGCTCAGGTGAGGCTTTCATGAAACCATGGCCATGAGTTTTCTCAGAAATTTTATCAATGGCGGACATACCATCTATGAATATCTTCTGGTCTTTATCTTCGTAGCAGTCGGTCACCATTACATGCATGAATTCTCCCACTTTTGCCGCTTTGGCACCAGGAGTATTAGTGGTTGGAATGATGGTTTCCGCAATCTCATCAAGAAAGGATATCTGATCGGCAGTGAGCGGCAGTCCGGCTGCGGATTTCTTCACGCCTGGGCTGCATCCCTCTAAAAAGGCCACACCGCCAACAATGGTACCTCCAAGGACGAGGCCAACCCTGCTCAATGCATCACGTCTGTTCATGTAAGAAGTTTTGTGGAAATAAATGTACAAAAAGAAATAGAGATTGCGTATTCGATATCTTAGTGACATTATTCCTTAACCAACAACATGCTAATGTTCAACGATTTGACCATCATTCGTAAAACAGCAATTGCATCACATATCTTGCTGTTACTGCATTTTTCTGCACCGGTATCTGCACAATTGCCGGCCCCGATAAAACTCCCGAATGGCTGGTCGCTGACACCTGCAGGCAGAAGCCTACCCCTGGGTGATCTTCCCCTGAATATTGCCGTTTCTGGCAGTGGAAAGCGAATGGCTGTTACAAACAACGGACAAAGTGTGCAGTCCATACAACTGATAGACCCCGTCTCAGAACAAGTGCTGCACACGGAAATAGTTTCAAAAGCATGGTATGGTCTGAAATTCAGTGCCGATGAAAAAACGCTCTACGCTTCGGGAGGTAACGATAACCGAATCCTTGTGTACAAAGTTTTACCAAACAAACTGCAACTTTCGGACAGTATCATCCTTGGTGATAAATGGCCAAAAAAAATCAGTCCGGCGGGTATGGATATCGACGAAGTCTCCAAAACCCTCTATATCGTTACCAAAGACAATAAAAGTCTCTATGTGGTGGATATGCGCAGGCGTGAAGTACGACAGCAGATCTCCCTGGGTTCGGAAGCCTACACCTGCCTGCTTTCTCCCGACCGAAAAAACCTTTACATCTCCCTGTGGGGTAAAGATAAAGTCATGAACTGGGACCTTATCGCCCAGCGAAAGAAAGAGTGGTCAGTAGGCGACAATCCAAATGAAATGTGCCTGACAAAAGATGGCCGGTACCTCTTCGTGGCAAATGCAAACGATAACTCGGTGTCAATCATTGACACACGCGAAGACAAGGTGACCGAAACCCTGAATGCCGCCATGTATCCCGATGCACCAAGCGGATCCACTTCAAATGGACTCGCACTATCGCCTGACGAAAAGACTCTCTATATCGCAAATGCTGACAACAATTGTCTGGCAGTATTTGACGTCTCCACTCCGGGATCAAGCCGTTCAAAAGGGTTTATTCCGGTCGGCTGGTATCCTACGAATGTAAAAATTATCGGGAAGAAAATTTTCGTATCCAATGGGAAAGGCTTCACCTCCGCTGCAAATCCCTATGGGCCCGACCCTAGCGAACAAAGGCAGAAAGTGATCTATCAGAAAAGTGACAGCAGCAGACCGGCGGATGTACAATATATTGGCGGACTATTCAAAGGTATCATGAGCATCATCGACGTACCCGATGAAAAGACAATGGGAGCATACTCCAAAGCAGTCTATAACAATGTGCCATATACCAAGGAAAAAGAAAGAAATCCGGGTGGAGAAGCCGGAAATCCCATCCCCAGAATGGTGGGTGAGTCCTCACCCATAAAATATGTTTTTTATGTGATCAAAGAAAACCGCACCTACGATCAGGTATTAGGAGATATCCCCGAAGGCAACGGCGACAGCAGCCTTGTCCTTTTCGGAGAAAAAATCACCCCAAACCAGCATGCACTGGCAAGGGAATTCGTCCTGTTGGATAATTTCTATGTCGACGGAGAAGTGAGCGCAGATGGCCATAACTGGAGCATGGGAGCTTATGCCACGGATTACCTAGAAAAAAACTGGCCCACAAGCTATGGAGGACGAGGCGGAGAATACGATGCTGAAGGAACCCGCGAAATCGCTAACAACAAAAATGGTTTCATCTGGGATCTTTGCAGCAGGAACAGTGTCAGCTACCGAACATACGGCGAATTCGCGGATGACTACAAAGCCAATATCCCTTCTCTGGAAGGACATTTCTGCCCCTATTACACCAGCTGGGACGAAAGCGTCAGGGATACCACAAGGTTCTCCCAATGGAGAAGGGAATTCGATTCCCTTCTGGCAAAAAAAGCAGTACCAAAACTCAATACACTCCGGTTCATCAATGACCACACTCAAGGACTTACACCCAACAAACCAACCCCTTTCGCACATGTGGCGGACAATGATCTTGCAGTAGGACTATTTGTGGAATATCTCTCCCAAAGCCCGATCTGGCAGGAAACTGCGATATTCATAGTGGAAGATGATGCACAGAACGGACCTGACCATGTGGATGCACACCGGACGACAGCCTACCTGGCAGGAGGCTTTGTGAAGCGGCGGTTTGTCGACAAGACCATGTATTCGACATCATCCATGCTCCGAACCATGGAACTGATCCTCGGTCTGCCACCCATGACACAGTACGATGCAGCAGCAACCCCGATGTGGAATTGCTTCAGCGCTACACCAGATAATAGCCCCTTCCGTGCCAGACCTTCCAATATCAACTTGGATGACATCAATACCAGGAATAATGCACTCTCGAAAAAGAGCCTTGAATTCGATTTCTCAAAAGAAGATCGTGTACCCGATCTGGAATTCAGCGAATTGATATGGAAAGCGGTAAAAGGTGAAAACAGCATCATGCCTGCACCCCGCAGAAGTGCTTTCTTAAGAACAAATGCTCCCGAGTAAGTGAATGATGTCCATGACATCCCGATGTCCTAACTTTATCGACTAAAAGCAACCCGGTTTTTATCAACAAAAGGAAACGAAATGAAAACTTTGAATCACCTATTTGTAGCTGTCATCGGCATGACACTTTTTTCATGCGTGAGCTCAAAAAAGTACCAATCCCTTGAATCAAAATTGATGGAAGCAGAGACCTCCATCAAAGGAGTACAGAGCGACCTTAGGATCTGCCGAGATGAAAAATCTGAACTCGAAAGACAGCGCGCAGCTTACGAATCTCGGATCAGCAACCTCACAGAACAAAGCAGCATGTTGAAAGAAAACAACAACATGGCTGTTAAGCAGCTTCAAGACCTTTCGGTCATTTCTTCCGCACAAGCAGAAAGCATAAAAAAATCACTGGAGAACATAGGGGCCAAAGACAACTACATTCAAGGCCTTCAGTCACAAATGGCCAGAAAAGACTCCCTGAATATGGCTCTAGTGATGAACCTCAAAGGTGCCATTGGAAACCTTGACGATAAAGATATCAATATCAAAGTCGATAAGGGCGTGGTATTCGTGGATATATCCGATAAACTCCTGTTCAAATCCGGTAGTTATGATGTGACCGATCGTGCCAAAGAAGTACTCGGTAAAGTAGCCATGGTGCTGAAGAACCAACCAGAACTGGAATTCATGGTCGAAGGTCATACGGACGATATGCCCTTTTCGAGAGGCGTCCTGGTTGATAACTGGGACCTGAGTACAAAACGCGCCACGACCGTTGTCAGGCTTCTGCAAAAACAATATGGAATGGATCCCGCAAAAATGGCTGCCGCCGGACGAGCAGAATTCCTCCCCGTAGATGACAACAAAACGGAAACCGGAAGAGCTGCCAACCGCCGGACAAGGATCGTTATCCTGCCACAACTCGACCAATTCTTCAAACTACTGGAAAGGCCAACAAGATAATCATCAGAAGATTTTTTGTTCTGATCAACCGGGGAGTTCTTCGAATTCCCCGGTTTCTTTGTTTTTTCTGACATTGTCCCAGTTGAAAATGCACCCGTTCATAGCCACATAAACACCCGGAGAAAGCGTCTGTACAAACGCCAGTGCACTGCCTAAGTTGAAAAGACCATCAGAGCTTCCAAATTTATAAGGGATCATAGCTCCTGTCAACACAATCGTCTTGCCAATCCCCTTTGATGCAAGCAATCTTGCCGTCTCAGCCATCGTATCAGTTCCATGCGTGATCAGGATCATGTCCTCATCCGCAATGGTACATTGCTCAGCGATCATATGCCTGTCATTCGCAGTCATTTCAAGACTATCGATCATCATTAGGGTCCTTACCTTCACATCCAATCTGCTACGACCAAGCTTTAACATCTCTGTAAGATGTGTGTCCTTGAAATAAAGATGGCCAGTGATCTCGTTATATTCTTTGTCGAAAGTACCGCCGGTGACGAAGATCCGTATGGACATGTAAAGTAGTTTTCAGAGCCCAAAATAACGAATCCGTGTGACAACCAAGCCACACGGATACCACGAAACAATGTAATCATACGCCTACGGGTTCAACCAGGAAAAAATAATACCCGCAATAAAAGCCTGAAAGATCCCATACACGAGCCAGGACAACACCATCGCTAAACTGATGTCGATATTGCTGTATGTTAACCAAAGTACAGGCAACATGGCGACGATGCCATAAACAAGCGCTATCTCGAAAGCTTTGAGGATATTGCTACCCTTGAAAATATCCTTATACCTCTCCCAAAACCATTTCAATGCGAAACTGAGTACAAAAGGATGAGCATAGAACATCCAATCGGTGGATGAACCTGCCTGACGGAACTTATCACTCCAGTATTGGTCCGCCAAACCCGGAAAGAACTTGACCATTAGGAAGATCACTCCCCAGCTCAGTACCAAAAGCACTGACCCGGCAGTGAAACCTGCAACGAGAACCTTTTTCATAATTGTTGTTTAAATGGGATTATCTGTTTTATATCAACCGATTTTTCTGAAAAATAACTGTACGGTCACTTTCAAGTCTTCATTGATCCTTATCAAACCGGCGAGCTTTTTCGGAGGCTCGAGATTGAAATCTGAAAAGAAAAAACTCTTACTGCCCGACAAATGAAACAATCGCCCTGCCTGACTTTTAATGGCAAATACCATCTCCATCCGCCTTAGACTTCCCGCCAATTCGATTTCCACGATACCTTTCACCGGCTGACCAACCTGGATCGCAAATGGATCATCCAGACTGACGAAATGGATCTTCATGAATGGATATTGCTCATGGCGCAATGTCTTTCGCAGGTCTGAAGTAATGAACTTATGATGGCAGTCTATTTCACTGACATCAATATGCACCGTTCGACATTGGAAATGAAGCCTCTTACCCTTCGCATCTGTAGCAAATGTCAGGGTGTCGCAATGCAGGTATCTTCGTACATCGCAGGCAAACTGATTGATATTGGAACTGCCCTCAATGAGCAATGTGCTGTTCTTTTCAACGACCCATGTCTGCAAGCCAGTACTGCTCCCATCATCCCCCCTGAAGGAAACAAAAAGAACAAAACAGAAGCAAATGATCCATTTCATACAAAAAGGATTCTGTTCAGGTAACAATGGAAAACATATTTAAAAAGCCAGGTTGTGTTAATTGTCCAACCTGGCTTTTTCAAAACACTACATCACTTGTGGTTTAGAAGCCAACAACAGCCTGTATCACGATACCATCAAACTTTCCATCAGTGTACTGGGTTGCACCAACTCCAACAGGATAATCCTTATGATTCTGAACCACATACTCCCCTTTAAGCATGACATTCTTGGTAACGAACCAACCTCCGGAAAGGGCTACACGATCGACCTTGACATCGTCCTGAACTCCATTCAAATACAGTTTCCCTTTAACAGTATTATAACGGGCGCCTAAAAAGACATTCTCTCTCGCCCCGATCCTGTAAACAACATCACCAGCGAATTGATTCATGGTACGATTCGACATAGTCTTTTCAGCTGCTGAACGACCCTTGCCCTGCTCAAGAGTGCCAAATAATTCAAGACCTCCGACTTTCACAAAACCATTTAGTTGCAATCCGCTGGAGTAGAAACCAAAACCCGGATTCACACGACCAGACCAAGCATTCGCCAATGCAGTTGCAGCATATTTTTCAAGGACCATGAAGTAGTTTGATCCGGTACGATCACCCCAATACAATGTATTGCTGGCAGAACTTTTATCGATATAATATGATCCACTGACCCGAACCCGGGCTTTATCTGTCAGTTGCTTGTCGATCCCTCCTTTCAAGTAAATGGCAGGCTTCTTCTCAGAAACGCCCTCTTTTACATCACCCTTGATCTCACCATTGGACATGCCAATCATTCCGAAAAGCCCGTTGTGCTGGAGATACACCTCACCGCCGATCTCCGTGGTGAATGCATCCAGGATATAATTTTCCATGAATGGATTATACAACGTAGACCCTCCATCTGAACGACGGAAATGTGCGTCACCATAATTTATCTCCATATGACCCACTTTGATCGTGGCGTATTTCATCAGTTTTGTCCAGAAATCCCCCTTGAACGGAAGTTTGTCGAACTGGATATAACCACCTTTCACCCACGCTTCATTATGGTGACGGGCAGAGAGATATGTCACCAGATTCAACCTGATACCATCTGCCAGTTGGAAGTCCATATTAAGATTGGCCTGTGCCGTGTTGAAACCATTGCTCAGAGGATAGAGATAGTTCGCATTCGTGGAAACATTTGTGTAGTTGGAATGCTTCAATGCCTGAAACTGCTGTGAAAATCCGGCACCGATCCTAACGCGAACACCATCGAAAGTAACATTGTTCTTAGGGGTCTCGAACATGTTGATCCCACTCTGATCGTAAGGACGAAAGAACTGGATGCTGTCATAAGACTCAAGGTACTGCCTCATTGCTGACCTCTCCTGTCCTGAAACCGTCGCGGATAAGAAAAATCCTGCTAGGATATACAACAGTGATCTGAATGTAAGATTGCGTTTCATAAATCTCGATTTATATTTAATTGAAAAAGTATTGATAGGCTTATGTATCATTGTGGCTTGACAGTCATACTATAGTTTATGGTCACATTCGGACTCGTCTTAATGGCTCCAAGCATGATGCTGATCGCCTTCACATTGTAGTCTGTCGTTGTGATTTTATAGGATCCATCAATGGTTAACGACTTGTCTGTATTGACCTTTGCTGTGGCTGTAAGCGTCACATCCTTCGTGACACTGCTGATGGTGAGCTTCCCAGGGGCCGTTATACTATAATTTCCGGATCCACTAGATTTGATAACCCCCGATCCACCACTGAATTTTATGATCGGATAGTTCGCAGCATCAATAGCTTTGTATGCGTTGTTGTCCATCTGACTGCCATGCTTACTCTTCAGCGTGTTCACCTGAATATTGTAATTGACATTGCTGATGCCCATGATATTGCCCGAAACATCCATCTGAACCGTCATCGTAACATTTCCCTTGGGTGATATCAACTCCCAATCGTGAATATTCGATGTACCCATGATGGTCGTATTGACCGCCCCATTTGCTGAATAAATTGCCTGCGCACTGGCATACTGTAAACTGACCATACTTGCACATGCGATCAGGAAGCTGATGACACACTGGGAATATTTACCGTTGTTCATATTAATAAATTTGGAGTTTGAGCTTGGTTATATGTTGTCAAAACTAAGCGGGTGAAAACCCTTGATAAATGACCTGTGAATGTTCTTTATGTGATTATTGTTACAGAATTTTATGACCATCATCATAATAATTTGCATGCACGATCATGGAAGAAAACTGAATGACGTATATCAAGTGTCTGGAAAATAAAAAAGGGCCGCCAAGAATGGGCAACCCTCATTTCAAACAAAAACCAACTTATTTTTCAATAGCAGCCTGCGCCGCTGCCAATCGTGCAATCGGAACCCTGAATGGTGAACAACTCACATAATTCAAACCCAAACGCTGAAAGAACTTGACGCTGTCTGGATCCCCCCCATGCTCACCGCAAATACCCACTTTCAGGGTTTTCCTGACTTTTCGCCCCCTTTCTGTTCCAATCCTGACCAACTCGCCAACACCATCCTGATCGATGCTCTGGAAAGGGTCTTCTTTGAGGATCTTCTGGTCGAGATAGTTCGGCAGGAATCCGCCAATGTCATCGCGACTGAAACCAAAACTCATCTGCGTCAAGTCATTGGTTCCAAAACTGAAAAAATCGGCATGCTCCGCCATCTGACCGGCTTTCAAAGCAGCTCGTGGTATCTCGATCATTGTTCCGAATTGATACGGAATACTCCTGACTTTCTTTGCCTCGCACACTTCCATATACACCCTATCAACAATCGCCTTTTGATGTATCAATTCATTGGCGGTGCAAGTCACCGGTATCATGATTTCGGGGTATGCTTTCCTACCCGCCTTATTCAATTCGGCAGCGGCTTCGAATATCGCACGCACCTGCATCTCCGTGATCTCAGGATAGCTGATGCCCAAGCGAACACCGCGGTGCCCGAGCATCGGGTTATTCTCGTGCAATGAAAGTACCCTGCGGCGAAGTATACTCATGCTGATACCAAGCTCCTTACCTAATTCCTGCAACTTGACAACATCATGTGGCACAAACTCATGAAGCGGCGGATCAAGCAGTCGAATGGTCACCGGATACCCACTCATGACCTGCAGCGTCTCCTTGATATCCTGCTTCACAAATTTGAACAACTCATTAAGTGCACTCCGGCGTTCCTTCTCCGTCTTACTGACGATCATTTTACGGAGTAAGAACAAAGGCTTGTCACTTCCTTCTCCATAAAACATATGCTCCGTTCTGAAAAGTCCAATGCCCTCGGCACCAAATGACAACGCAACGGCAGCATCATGTGCCGTATCGGCGTTCGTACGCACGCCCATCTTCCTGTACTTATCAACAAGCTTCATAAAGTCACGATAAGACAAATTCTTACGGAGATCAATGTCTACCAACGACAAACTTCCCTCATACACAAGACCCTTCGAGCCATTTAAACTGATCCAGTCACCCTCATGTATCACCTCTCCGGTCTTTGTCCTGAAGGTCTTCGTTTCACCATGGATCTCAATATCCCCGCACCCTACGATACAGCATTTACCCCAACCTCGTGCCACCAATGCTGCATGAGACGTCATACCTCCCTTCGTTGTAAGAATTGCCTGAGCCTTATGCATACCGTCAACATCCTCCGGAGAGGTCTCTTCACGGACCATGATCACCTTCTCTCCCTTTGACGCCCATTCAACAGCTTCAACCGACGTGAATACCACCCTGCCACGTGCACCTCCCGGTCCGGCCGGAAGTCCCTTGGCAATAGGCCTCGTAACAATTTCAACCTCAGGATCCAGCATCGGTAACAACAACTCAACCAACTGATTGGGATTCACTCGTCCAATGGCTGTCTCAGCTGAAAT
>JBIKIB010000441.1:0-3109 GCA_044361845.1 Chitinophagaceae bacterium
GGTGTTAAAGGTGTTCCCCCCCGATTACCAGATCGATATCCTTCAAACACAATGCTATACGAATGAAAAGACCCTCGTGAAATTCACCTTGTGCATGGGTAATGGTTACGATTCGATACCGAAGTCCATTCCCGTCTCGTTTTATGATGGCGACCCGAAGTCTGGCACGCCTGTACTCCTCCAAACCGCTTTCTTCACACCAGGCAGAACTCAAAAGGACTGCGAAACTTTTAGTCATATCATCCAGAGCCCTGCTAGCGGCAGGGTGACGGCAATCGTCAACCAACGACCCTCTCTTACCATGCCAGATATGGTTTTCCCCGAAACGGATACCGAAAATAATACCGACAGCGCAAAAGCCGAACGATTCAAGATCACCATCGCTCCCGGAGATACGTCCATCTATCGAACCGGAAGCATCTCTTTCAGCGTATCAACCACAGGAGGTACGGTGTCTTCTTACAGTTGGAAGCCGGCAGGCTGGCTTTCCTGCTCAGATTGCCCTTCACCCATCGCAAGGATTCCTTACAGCCAGACATTCACCCTTTTTGCACGGAATGAATATGACTGTACCTCGGCGGATACCACAAACGTAAGGACGTACACCGAAGGAAGGTATTTCCTTCCCAATGCATTCACGCCCAACAATGACGGACTTAATGATGTGTTCTATGTCATGGGCAGTAAGGATATTGCCGTCATCAGAGACTTCTCCGTCTATGACCGCTATGGTCAACGCGTATTCCATGCCACAGATATTCCCGCAAATGACCCCATTTTTGGATGGAACGGCACCCGGAATGGAAAGGATGTATCTTCCGCAACATTCGCCTATTCGATCATGATAGAATACATCGATAAGACCTCTGACTTTGTAAAAGGCCTCGTGACCGTTATCCGGTGACCTGTCCCCGATATATGTAAAAAAATGACACTACATCAGGCTTATCCTCACATCGAATGTAAACCTGACGAAGCTGCATGAAACGGCGTCGCAGGCTGTTCTCACCTGTCAATGCTTCGCTTTGTAAAATTTACCCATCAACCTTCCTATCTTTGACATTCAGTATATTAACTCAGTCAGCATGCATCGTTCCATTTTCATTTTGATAGCCTTGGCTTGGGTATTCCCCCGGGCAATGGCACAGCAGCATCATTTTTTCTACATCCAGTCTGACAAGGAACAACCTTTCTATGTCAAACTGGGGGATAAAACATACAGTTCTACCGCGGCCGGTTTTCTCATCCTCTCGAAATTGAAGGATACTGCCATCAACATCGTCGTCGGTTTCCCGAAGGACGTTTACCCTGAATATCGATTTTTGGTAAGTGGAACGGATCGGGACAGAGGCATGGCATTAAAGGATTTTCAGGAGAAGGGATGGGGACTATTTGATTTCCAGTCGCTGGAGGTCCAAATGGGGGAGAAAGCGAATCCGGCTGCCGGATCCGCAAAGGCTGTCGTCAAAACCGCGACAACCGATTCATTTACCACTGTCCTGGCCTCCGTCATAGACGACAGTACGTTGTTGGAGACCGGAGTGGTCCTTCAGGAGAATGCACCCGGTAAACCTCAAAAAGGAATACCCATATCGGCACCACCACCCCTGGAACCCATAATTGCAGACAGTCTTTCTGCGTCTGCAAAGCCTCTTTTGGTCGAAACAAATGCGGTGAAAACAAAACCTCTTTCTGACACGGATACGAATATGGTCGCTGCTCTGCCCAAACCTGCAGAGCCGGCGATAATGAAAACTCAACAAACTGAACCTGCTTTGGATACCAGTAGGCTGTCGTTGAGCGCCGCTGTCAAATTGCGGGAATCGGTGGATTCCACCGGCACACAGATGATATTTGTTGACCGTAAAGCGGGTGGGGGGCAAGACACTATTTCTGTATGGCTTCCCTCTACGGATAGAGGGCAATCTCCATCCGATCTGCAAAAGGAGACAAAGGACACCACTGCTTCAACGTTTCTCCCGAATAGGGGCGACTGTCGGGGAATGGTCTCCGTCAGTGAGCTTGGTGTTTTGCGCCGGCGAATGGAGGCGGCACCCGATGAGGATGCAAAAGTGGCTGTAGCGACCAGGGAGTTCAAGGCGAAGTGCTTCACCACGGAACAGGTCAGATCACTGCTGGTGGTCTTTAACCGTGAAGAAGGCCGGTATAAGCTTATCGGTGCGGCATACCCACATATCTACGATCCTGGCAATTATGGCCAGTTCTTACCCATCCTGAAGGACCCATACTTCATTCATCGCTTCCGGAAGTTGACGGGTATTGCTGCCGGAACTGCCCTTTAACCGATAGCGTTCATTCAAAATCGATGAGGCATGCCACGCTACTTTCTGGAGTTGAGTTACAAGGGTACCCGGTATAGTGGCTTCCAGATTCAGGAAAATGCCCCTACCATCCAGTGGGAGGTGGAAAAATCGCTGAAGATATTGCTCCGCGAGCCGATTGCTTGCACGGGGTCATCCCGGACGGATGCAGGCGTACATGCCATATGCAATTTCTTTCATTTTGATACGGATGCTGACATCCCGGAGGCACTTATCTATCGGCTGAACGCAATTCTTCCGCCAGACATCGCGGTCCGTTCACTCAGGAGGATGCATGAGGCGGCGCACTGCCGATTCGACGCCATATCCCGTACATACCGTTATATGTTGTACTGCCGGAAGGATCCTTTCGCCGACGACAGAGGCTGGTTCTATCCCTATCCGCTTGATGCCGACGTTTTGGCAACGGTTGCCCGGATCGTGATGGACACCTCTGATTTCACCAGTTTTTCGAAGCGTAACACACAGGTGAGGAACTTCATCTGCAGCATCAAAGAGAGCCACTGGGAGCAGTCGGAATTCGGCTGGGTATACCATGTAAGGGGCAATCGATTCCTGCGCGGAATGGTGCGCGGACTTGTCGGTACGATGCTTCAGGTGGGGCGGGGAAGGATCGGTGTGGAAGCGTTCCGTGACGTTATAACGTCAATGGATAACCGAAGAGTGGATTTCACCCCACCTGGCCGGGGATTATTTCTGATGGAAGTTGGATTTGAGGAAAGCTATTTTGGCATTGTGCCAGGAGGTGGGATGGGTATTTGATCTGG
>JBIKIB010000442.1:0-3095 GCA_044361845.1 Chitinophagaceae bacterium
CCGGATCAATATCCTGGCCTATAAAAACGAGTTCCGTTTGCCTGTCACCCCATTTCTTATGCCATTTCCCTTCGATAAATCCTTGATTATCGACAAAAGCTCCATAGCGAATGCGTTCTTTGAAAGGCATGCCGGCCCACCACACCCCGGCCTTCTCCAATCGGGAAGAGCCTCCCGCCTGGCTGAAGTTGAGTGCGTCGGCAGGTCGGGATGCCAACCAAAAAAGACCCTTTGCACGGATCACACCCGAAGGATAGTCATGGTTAAGATAGTGCCACAGCCGCTCCGGGTGAAAGGGAACGTGGCTTCTGAATACAAAAGAGCTAATGCCATATTCTTCAGTCTCGGGCGTGTGCACACCTTCCAATTCTTTTTGCCATCCGGCGGAAGACGCTGCTTCTTCGAAATTGAAAAGTCCGGTATGAAGGATCTCCTTCAAACTGACTTTAGAGAAGGATGTCCGGATGATCCTGGCACCGGGATTGAGTTTCCGAATCGCAGCTTCGAGCAAACCGACGGTCTGCTCTCCCACCAGATCGGTTTTATTGAGCAGGATGATATTGGCAAACTCCACCTGGTCGGTGAGCAGGTTCACAATGGTTCGATGGTCCCCTTCCATGTCAGAGAGTTTTCGGTCGGCGAGCAATTCACTGCTACCGAAGTCCCTGAAGAAATTAAAGCAGTCCACAACCGTCACCATCGCATCTATATAACTGAAACGAGAAAGGTCGATGCCTTTTTCTTCGTCGACATAGGAAAATGTCTGTGCAACCGGAACGGGCTCGCTGATGCCCGTACTCTCGATTAAAAGATAGTCGAATCGCCCTTCATTCGCGAGCTTTTCCACCTCTACCATGAGGTCTTCCCGAAGGGTGCAGCAGATGCAACCATTACTCATCTCAACAAGCTTCTCCTCCGTACGGCTGAGCGTATTTTCACTTTCCACCAGCCTCGCATCAACGTTCACCTCACTCATGTCATTTACGATGACGGCGACTTTCATGCCTTCCTTGTTGTGTAGGATGTGATTCAATAAAGTGGTTTTTCCCGCCCCCAGAAATCCACTCAATACGGTAACTGGCAACTTACGCGACATGTATATTTTTTTTTCGGGTGATGAATTTCCACGTATGGCCAATGACCAATGCGATGGAAGATGCATAAAAAGGAATATGTAGCCATTGGAAAGACTCCATGAAAAGACTGGAGAAGAACATACCGAAAAAAGCACCCCACATGAACAAATCGGCCCTAAGGGATGTATGGCAACTGCAACTGCCATAGACGGCCCAAAAAGATGTCGCCATGAATGGGTATTTCAGCCATTCGGAGGTGAAAAACGACCATCCCAAAACCAGAAACAAAGGTCCGCCAATGCAATGCACCAGGCAGATGGTACCACCCAAAAAACCGGCAATGTCTGGCAAACCCCGCGAAACCGAAGACATTTGCCTGTTTTTATTCGTCAAATTGATCTTAAAAGCCATGCGCTGTAGCAGATTAAAAAGCGAAATTAAATATTTATGCAACAATGTTGCAATTATTTATACTTTTGTCCGCATCAAAAACGGCAGCATGAACCACACACATACGGAGGAAGTCATCGGCATCAGGAACCTGACCATGCATTTTGGAGATCATATTGCATTAAAGAACATGGATCTCTCGATCGGTAAAGGAGAGATTTTTTGTTTACTGGGTCAGAATGGTGCAGGAAAAACCACGACCATCAACATACTATTGGGATTCCTAAAACCCACTTCGGGAGAAGTGGTCATCGGCACAGAAAAAAATGAACGCCGGGAAGTCGGATCCCGGAAATCCGTTGCGTATATCCCGGAAGTCGTTCAGCTGTACGGGAACATGACAGGGATCGAGAATCTGGATTTCTTTAGTCGTCTTGCAGGGTTCAGATATGATGCCACGAGGTTGGCAGGATTTCTGGTCAAGGCTGGACTGCAAGTGGAGGCCCATGAAAAGCGGATGTCGGCCTATTCGAAAGGAATGCGGCAGAAGGTAGGAATCGGCATTGCCCTAGCCAAGGGTGCGCGGATCATTCTGATGGACGAACCCACTTCCGGGCTGGATCCTAAGGCGAGTTCCGACTTCATCCAGATCTGTAAAGACCTCTCAAAGGAAGGCTGCACGATCCTTATGGCCACTCATGACATCTTCAATGCCGTCAATGTGGGTGACCGGATCGGCATCATGAAGGAAGGAAGACTGGTCCACACGATAGAGACCAGCATGATCACCGCGACGGAACTGGAAAAACTCTATCTGGAAACCATCTGAACCACATAACAACATGAATCAGATAATCATCCATTTCATCAGAAACGCTTGGAGGAATCGCTACCTCAAAATTTTCATGTATGTAATGAGCGTGGCGTTCGTCATAAGCGCAGTGAATAACGTACTGGTACAGAAAGTGCAATTCCGGCAATATGATGATGCCAGAAATGAATTGCGGAATGCGTGGATCGGTCAGGGGCCGAAGAACCCCCACAACTCCGGACACTATGGACACTATGTGTTTCGCCCCGTATATGCCATCCATGCCCTTGATAACGGCATTGCACAGTTTACAGGATCTGTGCTGCGACTGGAGGCACACATGCAACATCTGCCACAGTTCAGCCCGGCCGAGGGAAGGACAGAAAGCAGCAGACTTGGGAGTGTTTCATTCAGCTGGCTTCTTCTGGTCATCATGCCTTTGTTCATCATACTTCTGGGACATGCTGCCGTCAGCGATGAACGCGAGAAAGGAAACCTCAGACTTCATGCAGCACAAGGCCTCGACATGAGGAAACTATTATGGGGAAAGGTTCTGGGAATCCTGATCCTCACATCTGCCATGACCGTTGTGGGCCTGATCGTTCAGCTCGGATTCCAGTCTGCAATGAACAAGAATGCATCGACCAGTCAAGACCTGTTGCATACGATCGTCTGGGGCATCCTTTGTCTGGTGTATTTTTTTATCATCGCAGCGGTATCCGTGACGGGAAGCGCCTGGTCTAAAAGCAGTATGTCGTCTTTGCTCCTACAAGTATCTGTTTGGGTGGTGATGCTGATCATCATGCCCCGCATCACCG
>JBIKIB010000108.1:0-10401 GCA_044361845.1 Chitinophagaceae bacterium
TCGGCAGGTCGGAGCCTTTGAACGGAAGGGATTGCGTGAAAACATCCTGCAACGCCAGGAAAAAACAAAAAAATATCGTGAGCTTCCTTGGCATAGGCGTGAAAAAAATGGTAAAATAGCACCCGGCTGCGACAATGTCCAGCACTTATGCACCCAGATGCCTGATTTTTTCACATCGAACACCCATAAGTGATTAACGGACACACTTGCCTATTTTTGCAGGCCCAACAGATCATTCACCCGAAATTCGGAAAAGGAAGCCGCGGAAGATGTCAAAAAGCAGCAGCGAAACGCCTCTGATGCAACAGCACAGCGCCATCAAGCAGAAATACCCTGACGCGATCCTGCTGTTCAGGGTAGGAGATTTTTACGAGACCTTCGGAGAGGATGCGATCAATGCGTCGGCAGTACTGGGCATCACGCTCACCAAACGGAATAACGGCAATGCCGCCTCCTCCGAGCTGGCGGGCTTCCCCCACCATTCACTCGACACATACCTCCACAAACTCGTGAAAGCGGGATACCGCGTCGCGATCTGCGACCAGCTGGAAGATCCAAAACTCGCGAAAGGCATCGTGAAAAGAGGCGTCACCGAACTCGTCACACCCGGCGTCGCGACGAACGACAAGCTGCTGGAACTGAACAGCAATAACTTCCTGGCAGCCGTTCATTTCGAAGAAGAACACAACGGCATCTCCTTCCTCGATATGTCCACCGGAGAATTCTACGTCGCAGAAGGGGATATCGAATACATCGACCGACTCCTGCAGACCCTGCAGCCGGCAGAAGTGATCTTTGGCCGCAACCACCAACGATTTTTCAAAGATACCTTCGGCAGAAAGTTCCATACCTATGCCCTGGAATCCTGGATCTTCGACGGTACCTACGCGCGGGAAAGCCTGCTGAAACATTTCGGGACGCATTCACTCAAAGGATTCGGCATCGAAGACCTGTCAAGAGGCATCACCGCAGCAGGTGCCATACTGCATTACCTGCGCGATACCGAACACCCGAACCTCAACCACATCACCGCGGTACAACGCATCAACAGGGAAGACCACGTGTGGATGGACCGGTTCACCATCCGTAACCTCGAACTCGTGAACAGCCCCATGGAGAACGGCGCCACCCTCCTGCGCACGATCGACCAGACGGTCTCCCCGATGGGTGCAAGGTTGCTGCGGCGCTGGCTCGTACTGCCCCTGCTGGACATCAACCGCATCAATGAACGGCTCGACCTCACCACATACCTCATAACGGAAACGGATACCCGAAATCTGCTGGTGCAGCATATCCGCCAGTGCGGCGACCTGGAGCGGCTGGCAGCGAAGATCCCCCTCCGGAAAATAAATCCGAGGGAACTGCAACAGATCGCGCGCGCACTGCAACAGATCGCCAATATCCGAACGGCAGGACTCGCATCACAGAACGAATACCTCCAACGAATGGCGGATGCCCTGAATCCCTGTCAGTTCATCATGGACCGCATCCAGCGGGAGATTCACGAAAACCCTCCCGTACAACCGGCTAAAGGCGGCGTCATCGCCGACGGAGTACATCCGGAACTGGACGAGCTCAGGGAGATCGCAACGGGAGGGAAGAATTACCTGGTGCAACTGCAGCAAAAGGAAGCGGAACGCACCGGCATCCAGACCCTTAAGATCGGATTCAACAACGTCTTTGGATACTATCTGGAAGTCACAAACGCACAAAAAAACAAAGTGCCGGCCGACTGGATACGCAAGCAGACCCTCACCAATGGCGAAAGATATGTGACACCGGAACTGAAAGAATACGAAGAGAAGATCATGGGCGCAGAGGAACGCATCATCCGGATCGAACTCGAATACTACGACAAACTGCTGCAGGAACTGATGGATTATATCCAACCCCTACAGGTGAACGGACACATGCTGGCGGTCATCGATTGCCTATGCTGCTTCGCACAGAACGCGATACAGTTCAACTACCACCGCCCACTCCTGCATGATGGGGAGAAACTGCATATCCGAAACGGAAGACATCCGGTGATCGAACGAAACCTCCCTCCGGGAGAGGCCTTCGTGCCCAACGACATCCTCCTCGACCAGGACACGCAGCAGATCATCATCCTCACCGGACCGAACATGAGCGGTAAAAGCGCATTGCTGCGCCAGACGGCGCTCATCACACTCATGGCGCATATCGGGAGCTTTATCCCGGCCGATGCTGCAGATATCCCCCTCACCGACAAGATCTTCACCCGCGTCGGTGCCTCCGACAACCTCTCCGGCGGAGAATCGACCTTCATGGTGGAGATGAACGAAACCGCCAGCATCATCAACAATATGTCGGCACGAAGCCTCATCCTGCTCGATGAGATCGGACGCGGTACATCCACCTACGACGGCATCTCCATTGCCTGGAGCATCGTGGAATATCTCTACGCGGCCAGCCATAAACCAAAGACACTCTTCGCCACACACTACCACGAACTGAACGAACTGGAACACAGGCTCCCGGGTGTCAGGAACTATCATGTCACCAACAAGGAATCGGGCAATCGCATCATCTTCCTCCGCAAACTGGCTCCGGGCGGGAGTACCCACAGCTTCGGCATACATGTCGCCCGAATGGCCGGTATGCCCCCCGATCTGCTCAAACGGGCCCATCAGGTCCTGAAGCAATTAGAAGAAAAACACGGTGACACGCCCCATGGTGACAACCTCAAAGGACTCCTCACACCCAAAGTCCAGCTATCGATCTTCGATGCACATACAGAGACATTCGAAGAGATCCGCTCCATGCTCAACAGCATCGACATCAACCGACTTACCCCGGTGGAAGCACTCATGAAACTGAACGAGATAAAAAATAAAATACGATAGTCCGGCCGGGCATCAGCAGCGGCAAGGATTCCGTGCAAAAGCCTCCGCAAACACTTAAGGGAAAATTCAGGCAACCCGGGAATGACATGCCATTCCGGCATCTGGAATGTATATGGATAAAAAAGAAATCCTGCGCTTACCGGCCGGTCCAGTCAGATCGACTCTATCAGATCGTCTCCTCAAAAAGCCTTTTTGGAAACTAAAGGAACGCCCCGATCTTCTCCACGACCTCATCGATCTCTTCGCTCGTATTATGCTTGCTGAACGAGAACCGCACAGCGATGCGGTTGGGGTCGGAACTGATCGCCCGGATCACATGCGACCCCTGGTTGGCGCCGCTGGTGCAGGCACTTCCTCCTGACGCACAGATATTGTTGATGTCAAGATTGAAGAGGATCATCTCGGATTTCTCGGTCTTGGGAAAGCCGACATTCAGCACGGTGTACAGGCTGTCGCCGGTCGGGTCGCCGTTGAAGCTGACATCCTCCACCCGTTGCTGCAATTGCTCCATCATGTGAAGCTTCAGGCCATGGATATAGGCACGTTCCTGCTCATAGGCTTCCGTAGCGAGTTCCAGTGCCCTTCCGAACCCGACGATGCCGTAGATATTCTCCGTTCCGGCACGCATGTTGCGTTCCTGCGCCCCCCCATGGATGAGCGGGGAGATATGTACATTTTCATTCACATACAACAGTCCGCAGCCCTTAGGGCCGTGGAACTTATGCCCGGATCCGGTGATGAAATGCACCGGAGTATCCCGTAGGTTGAACGGGAAATGCCCGACCGTTTGTACCGTATCCGAGTGGAAGATCGCATTATGCTCCTTGCAAAGCTCGCCGACGGCATGGATATCGGTGATGTTACCGATCTCATTATTGGCGTGCATGAGCGTCACCAGCGTCTTCTCCTGGCTGTCAGAGAGGAGTTGCGCGAGGTGTTTCATATCGATATGCCCGTCGGGGCGAATGTCAACATAACTCAGGGATGCCTCACCCCTCGACCGCAGGAACTCCACGGTGTGCAGCGTCGCATGGTGCTCAATGGGAGATGAGATGATATGGGTGCATCCAAGGTCGCGCACCGCGGAAAAGATCGCGGTATTACTGCTCTCACTGCCGCCACTGGTGAAAAAAATCTCTGCCGGATGGGCGTTGAGGATCTTCGCTACAGACTTTCGCGCCGTCTCCACCGCAAGCCGGGTCTCCCGCCCATACGAATAGATCGAAGAGGGATTCCCGAATTTATCAGTCAGAAAAGGCATCATCGCTTCCAGCACCTCAGGATCGAGCGATGTGGTGGCTGCATTATCCAGATAGATTCTTTTGGCCATAACGGATTATTTTATTGGTCGCTGCCTTACTGTATTGAATATTGCAAGTTAGCGCAAAGAGGCCATTTCCGCTATATACATTCCCTGATATCGCTGATCAACCGCTGTGCCATATGGCCGGCGGCCGTCTCGAAATTGCTCTCTGCGATGATCCGGATGATGGGCTCCGTGTTACTGGACCGCAGGTGCACCCAGCCATTGTCAAACTCAATGCGCAGCCCGTCCTCACGGTTGATAGGCTGGCTCTTGTATTTGACGGCGAGCTTATCGAAGATCGCGGCAAGGTCAACTCCCGGTTGTAATTCGATTTTATTCTTGTTGATGAAATAATCGGGGTATGTCCGCCGCAACTGCCCGAGCGACTTGCCCGATTCTGCCACATGGCTGAGCATCAGGGCTATGCCGATCAGAGCATCACGGCCATAATGCAGCTCCGGCACAATGATCCCGCCATTGCCCTCGCCACCGATGACGGCATTGACTTCTTTCATCTTTTTCACCACATTGACCTCACCCACGGCACTGGGAAAATACTGCCCACCATGCTTCTCAGTGACGTCCTTCAGCGCCCTGGAGGAGGAAAGGTTACTCACCGTGTTGCCCTTGCGCTTGCCCAGGACGTAGTCTGCCACGGCCACCAGGGTATACTCCTCACCGAACATGCTTCCGTCTTCACAGACCAGCACGAGCCGGTCTACATCGGGATCCACGGCGATGCCCAGTTCCGCATTCGACCGGTTCACTTCACTGGACAATTGCATCAGATTCTCCGGCAATGGTTCAGGATTGTGCGCGAACTGCCCCGACACATCCCCGTTCAGCATGATGATATCCGATTCCCTGACGCCAAGCGCTTTGAGCAGGGCAGGCACGAAAATGGCCCCCGTACTGTTGACAGCATCCACCACCACCCGAAATCGACGGGCAGCGATCTTGTCAGGCAAAACAAGGTCATGCGCCAGGATCGCATCTATATGCTGCTGCATATGGTCCTGATCAGTCTTCCGCTTACCCAGCTTGTCGACGGTGGCAAAGTTGATCTCCCCACTTTCAGCCAGCGCCAACACTGCTGCACCATCCTCTCCACTGATGAATTCTCCCGCCGCATTCAACAACTTGAGGGCATTCCATTCCCTGGGATTGTGGCTGGCGGTGATGATGATCCCGCCCGCAGCACTTTCTGCCGTCACCGCCATCTCCACGGTGGGTGTCGTACTCAGTCCAAGGTCGATCACTTCGATGCCCAATGCGATCAGCGTGTTCGCCACCAAGTCGCTCACCATCGGGCCGCTGATCCGCCCATCACGGCCTAAGACCACCTTCCGGTTGCCATCCTTTCGGATCAGCCAGTACCCGAATGCCGCAGTGAACTTCACAATATCAAGGGGAGAGAAATTTTCTCCTGGCTTTCCGCCAATGGTTCCACGGATACCGGATATACTTTTGATCAATGACACAGTCTTTGTTTTTTGGGAGGGCAAACTTAGGGCAAAATATCCAATGGCAAATGCGCTGCACCCCCGAAGGAGATGATTGAAATCAGAAAGTATACCTCAAATGATCAGTTTTCAACCATATACCACAGGCGAATGACTGCATCTACTGCCATTATCCTATTTTTGCAGATATGATCTCCTTGCAAAGCCAGTCGGGCCTTTCTCTGGTGGACAGGATACTGCATGCTGATGACCGGCTGTTGCTCACCGTGAACATGGAGTGGCAGCATCCTTTCCTCGACAATCTCTGCCTTTTTGCAAGAGAATCCATCGTACATGTCCCACTCTACATGTTCCTCGCAACCTTCATGGTCATGAACTTCGGACGAAAGGGTCTCATGTGGATCTTCATCGCACTGGCAATGGCAAGCTTCAACGACTTCGTCAGCAGCCAGGTCATAAAAGAGATATTCGATAGGCCCAGACCTTGTCGCGACCCCGTGATGGCACACCAGATCCGGTTCATCGCCAGATACTGCGGGATGAACGGAAGTTTCATCTCCTCACATGCCAGCAACCATTTCGCCGTGGCGACATTTGTGTTCCTGACACTTCGCCCTTCCGGACGGGCATGGTCGCTGCTATTCATCTGGGCCGCAGTGATCGCATTTGCACAAGTGTATGTGGGCGTGCATTACCCATCGGATGTGATCTGTGGTGCACTGTTTGGCAGCATGCTCGGATGGCTGACGGCAAAAGTCTTTGATAAACGCTTCGGACTCATTAATCATCCCAACCATACATGAACGAGATATTGATCGTCATAGGACTGATCCTGCTGAATGGCTTTTTCTCCATGGCGGAGATAGCCCTTGTGTCAGCCCGAAAAGCCCGGCTCGATGCTCAGGCCAATAAAGGTGACATCCGTGCCAAAGCCGCCCTGAAACTGGCAAACAATCCCGAGAGCTTCCTGTCCACCGTACAGATTGGCATCACCCTCATCGGCATCCTGACGGGTATCTATTCCGGCGATAAGATCGTGGGAGATTTCGTAGCAGGCATCGAAAAAATCCCAAAACTGCAGCCCTACGCAGATGCGATCGCCACCACCATCGTGGTCGTAGTGCTGACCTTCCTGTCCCTCATCCTGGGCGAACTGGTACCGAAACGGCTCGGACTGAATGCTCCGGAAGCCATCGCCAAACTCGTCGCAGCACCCATGCGCATAGTGAACATCGTCACCTGGCCATTTGTCTGGCTGCTGAACAAAACGACGCGCATGCTGGTCCGATTGCTGAACATCAAGACCAGCGATAACCAGGTGACGGAAGAAGAGATCAAAGCGATCATCAGCGAAGGCACCGAACAGGGTGCCATCGAAGAAAAAGAACAGGAGATCATCGAAAGGGTTTTCCACCTCGGCGACCGGAACATCACTTCCCTCATGACGCACCGAAGTGATATCATCTGGTTCGATATCAACGACACCGAAGAAACCATCAAAGAAAAGATCATCTGGGAACCTCACTCCGTATACCCCATCTGCGAAGGAACCATCGATAACATCAAAGGCATCATCTCCATCAAGGACATGTATGTCACACCCGACGACGTCCCCTTCCGGGAATGCCTGAAACCGGGCCTATTCGTACCCGACAACAACTCCCCCTACCAACTGCTCGAACGTTTCAAACAAACGAAGATCCATACCTGCTTCGTGGTGGATGAATACGGAAGCCTCCTGGGCCTCATCACCCTCAACGATATCCTGGAAGCGATCGTAGGGGAAATGCCGCAACACGATATGCATGACTATGAGATCGTGGAAAGAGAAGACGGCAGCTTCATCGTCGACGCACAGATCCCATTCTACGATTTCCTGACACGGTTCGAAAGAACAGAATGGATGAATGAAGGCGAACAGGAATTCGATACCCTCGCAGGCTTCATCCTCCACGAACTCGAACGAATCCCCACCACAGGCGACAAACTCGAATGGAAGGAATTCCGGATCGAGATCATCGATATGGACAGCCACAGGATCGACAAAGTGCTGGTGCAGGTATCAGAACAGATCAAGGAAGATATGAATGCACAATAACTAACCCCTGCCCCACTCCCGCAGAGGTTCCCGGTCCTCACCCAAAATCCATTGACACAACCATCACCTTATCTCCCATATATGGATCTCTCACTCAAAGGCAGGAACGCGGTCATCTGCGGAAGCACACAAGGCATCGGCCTGGGCATCGCCCATGAGCTTGCACTCCTCGGCGCGAACTGCATACTCCTCGCCCGAAATGAAGCACAACTCAAAACCTGTGTAAGCGCACTGTTCCAGGACGATGGACAGACCCACGGATACCGTGTGGCAGACTTCTCACAAACAGATCAGGTAAAGGATGCGATCATGTCGATCCTGGAAGAACAAACCGTGCATATCCTCATCAATAACACCGGCGGACCGGCACCGGGACCTGTCACCGATGCCGATCCGGAAGCCTTCGTGAAGGCATTCCGTCAACACCTCGTCAACAACCAAAACCTGGCACAAGCCGCACTCCCGGGCATGAGATCCGCCGGATTCGGAAGGATCATCAACGTGATCTCCACCTCCGTGCGCATCCCCCTCAAGAACCTGGGCGTATCCAATACCATCCGCGGTGCAGTAGCATCCTGGGCAAAGAGTCTGTCAAACGAAGTGGCCGCCTATGGCATCACCGTCAATAATGTGCTTCCGGGATTCATCAAAACAGGAAGGCTCGACAGCCTGATCAGCCAGATCGCTGCCAGCCAGCACAGAGCCGTGGATGAGATCGCAAAAGAGATGGAAAAGGACGTTCCGGCACAACGCTTCGGAGAAGTCAGGGAAATCGCGGCGTTGGCAGCATTCCTGGCAAGCCCAGCAGCTTCCTATATCAACGGGGCAAGCATTCCCGTAGATGGCGGAAGAACAGGCAGCATTTAACACGCACATGCCCGCATGGAAACCGCCCCAGGGCAGTGATGCCATATTTGCAAAAGACTTCCTGCTTTACCGACCGACAGGTAAGTCCAATGACCTGTACAGATGACTTCCCTCCGCTGCAAAGGGCATATACTCGGGTCGCGGCATGCCCGCAGCATCGGCCCATGCAGCCAGCCTTTCCGCATTGGACCGGATGTCTTCACAACAATACCGGATCAGGTCAGGGTCGCTGAAAACATCACGTACATAAGACTGCATCACATCAAGGACACTCAGATAGTGGGTTCCATTGATACGCCATTGGCTGTGGACACTGCCGGAATAAAACCTTTTTATGTACAACGCATCCTGAACGAAGATGAACCGTCCATGAAACATAAGCGCAAAAAGCCAGCATCGCTCCGGCCATATCTGATCCCTGCTGCTCCGGATGAACAAACCCCTCTCCCGTATCTGCTTCATACGGATCAACCCCTTGAACGCACCATCAAAATAGCCAACCCACTTCATACGGAGTGTAAGGTCCAGATTCCAGGAATGCGCAGCAGCAACAGGATGCGGAGCCGGTTTGTCCAGTAACGGCAAGTGATTTCCCCCGAGATCGATCGCCTTTGTAGGACCATATGCGAGGATCGAATCCGGATCTGCATCCATCGACCTGACAAGCGCCTCCAGACTTCCTTTCGGAGACAGATCATCATGAGGAAGGAATCTGAAATATGCTCCGGTGGATTCCTGTAAAAGCAAATTGATATTCCCCACCCAATCCAATCCATCTGTACCCTTCAGATACCGTACATTGGATTGCCCGGACAGGGATGCTGACAGTCGGTCAAGGGTATCATCATGGCAATGCCTGTCTGATATCAGCACTTCCACATCCATCCCATCCATTGCACGGATATTTTCGAGAATGATATCCAAAAAGGGCGCGGACCGGAACAACGGAATGCCAACGGTCACCTTGTACATGTCAGTTATTTTGATCATTACAAAATTGCGGAAATCATTTTCGCCGCATCAAGTGCGTGCATGGGTGCCAGACAATACTTTCCGGTGTCAACAGTGATATAGGAGCCGTATGCGACCGGGCCTGTCAGGGAACGCTGATGCAGCTGGCTTTGAGGGTCACTGATATCCGTGTTCCCCTTTGCCAGTATGATCCCGCCACCGATGGTGAATGAGGTCTTGTTTCCGATAAGCCCCTTCAGACCGGGAACGAGATCAGACATCGACAGTAAACTTCTGTCCACAAATTCCTCCTGCAACGATCCGGATATTTGCTTCCCCGGATATCGGTCCGGATACGGCGTCAGGTTGGTGATGTCAATAATCCCGGAGGACTCCAGCATGCGTGCCATATCCTGCATATCCCCATTCACCGCTTCCGCCAGTTTGCACAGCGGATACCAGGAGAGGTAAAAATCACCACGGCCGAAATTCACCAGATCCCCATAGGAGCCGAGGATCGCCGTGACAGATGGCAGGTCGCAGAACCGGGGATCCTTGGTGCGGATCCTTATCGCAGCCTTGTAACGCACCAGCACCGGGACATCGCTGAGGATACCGGCGGTGCGGTCTATCCGTATCTTATCCCCCCACAGACAGTTCACCACACAATCAAAACGATGCCGGGTATTCTTCCCATCAGCAAAAACCTCCACCTCCGACAAACCTGAAGATAGTCGCGTCACGGAACGTATATGGGTCCTCCCCCGGAAACGGATCTTTTTTTCGCGATTGATGGCAGCGATCAGCCATTCGGCAAGGATGTCTGGACTGACGGAAATCTCATCCGTC
>JBIKIB010000109.1:0-10374 GCA_044361845.1 Chitinophagaceae bacterium
CCCATATGCCCCCTTTCCGGAGCGTATTATCCTGCCGGATGGAGAAAACATTAGCACCGGAAAAAATAACAGGGTTCAATTCCGTCGGAATATTCACTTTATGAATACGGCACCTGTGTTCTTACCACTTTTATTAAGGATATAGAGGAACGAAAGCATAAAGTATCTTCTGAGCACATTGTATCTGGTGTCTTCCACGAACTGTTGAGTGGCGGTCCTGTTGATACCCTCATTTTGATTCAGGATATCAAGTGCCGTTAGTTTCACTTCCCCCCGTTTATTCTTCAGGAAGCTTTTTGAGACAGAGGCCGTCCAGTATGGAATTTTAGTATTGTATCCTGCCGCCCTTCCACTATTTACCGTGTACGTCATATTATTTGTCAGGTTGATGTTCGAGGGGAAATAATTTGTCATTTCCAGTGTATATGCCTGTTGAAGGAAGGTGTTGTTCAGGGAAGGGTTCAGCGAATACGATGCTTTGGTGATGTTCCATCTGGCGGAAGCGTACACGAGTAATTTGTTTTCAAGCGTGAAGTTCCAATTCAGACTCGGACTGATGGCTTGATTGGACATTTCATTCTTAAGTCCGTTGATATAAGCGAGTGATTCATTGTGGTTGATGCCAATTCCCAGGGTGATATTCGATTTCAGGCGGCGAACCGACCATCCGGTGTTTATATTGGCAAAGGCATTCATCACTCCATTGGCATTTACGGGTGTTGTGATACGTCGTCCGGCAGCATCGATGACATCCGATTGAACGATGGCATTATTTGTTTTAGTGATCGCTGCCATCATGAAAAGATTTCTTCCCCTGGGTAAATTGATGTTGAAAAGGTTAGCCGTTAGGGAGTGGATATACGATCTTTTGAGATCGGGGTTGCCTTTGAATATATTCATGGGGTCAGAGACATCCGCAACAGGTTGTAATTGTGTTGCCGAAGGCATTTGCGTATTAGTGATATAGTTGATTTTAAAGTTCGTTTTAGCATTAATGGTCCAGCGAAGATTGGCTGCCGGTAGTATATCCGTGAACGTTTTTTCGATGATATTGCCGGTGGATCGATTTTCACTTAGCAGCGATGATTTTTGAATGCTTGTGGCAATTCCTGCGTTTATTTTTTTGAAATTGGATCTGAACCTGAGTGTTCCACCTTTGGCGTCCTGATTTGTTGAAAACGCATTCGTCAGGGCGGGATTAAGGATGTCGAATTTTCCACTTTGCAGATTGTAATCCATGGTTTCCCGGACATTACTTCCCTTGCTGCTGTTGTAATAACTTGTCAATTCCATCAGCGTTCGTTTGCCCAGTTGTTCAGTGTAGGTCAGAGAACCATTGAACATATTTGATAAGGCACTTGCTTTGTTTCGTTGGTTGAAGACCGAATCGCGTGCAGGCAGACCTGCAGTGTAGTATTGATTTTCAGTGAGCAGCTCGCTGTTGGTATTCCCTTCATGATATCCAAATATCACTGTTGAAGACAGGGTTCGTCCTTTTTTCCTGAAACGTTTACGGAACAAGACGTTGTTATTAAATGCCAGTCTGTCTGTATTGCTATTCAGTTTTGTGGATCCATTGTTCAACGGCAGATCATCAGCGGTGTATGTGTTAAATTCAGTGAGTGACCGGATCTCTTCTTTTTGTAACGAGAGTTGCGGGGTGATGCGCACCGAGTGGAAGCTGTCAATTTTATGATCGATGGCAGCGTTGAAGCGTTGTTGTTGGGTGGTTATTTCTCTTTGATCTTCCGATTCGTATGTGAAATTATTTCCTGGCAGGAGATTGTTTCGTAATGTATTTTTTTGGGTCAGCAATTGAATATTGCTCATTTGAAGGCTGGCATTGAGATCGGTCTTCTTTTTCCAGCTTTCATTGATGTTGAGTCCGCCCGCATAGGTATCAGCAATCCCTTGTTGCTGATTGCTCATATCCGAAACAGGTAGTCCGAGATCGCCGGTATTGATCATTCCAGATTCGGAGTTTAGTATATTCTGGTTGAAGCTAAGCATGTCCGATAGTGCGAAGCCCTGTTTGTTTGTATTATTCGCCATACCGATGAAAGAGCGCTGTTTATCCGTTTTAAAGTGGTTGATCGTTGCCTGCCCTTCGAATCGTTCCTGCGTTCCTCCAGCTGCAGAGACTCTACCAAAAACAGCTTTGAGTTTATCTTTTTTCAGTACCAGGTTGACCGTCGTTTCTGTTTGTCCATCGTCCATACCCGTAAATTCTGCCCGTTCCGATTTCTTTTCATACACCTGTACCTTATCCACCCAGTCGGCATTAAGATTTTGCGTAGCCATTTTAGGGTTTCCGTTGAAGAAATCTTTGCCGTTGACCAGAAATCTTCTCACGCTTTTTCCGTTGAAGCGCACGTTTCCATTTTTATCTATAGTATAACCCGGCATACGCTTGAGCATATCTTCCACTACGGCATTCGGAGGTGTTTTGAAATTTTCAGTGTTGAACTGGAGTGTATCGTTATTCAATTCAACGGGTGGTCGTTTTGCTGTAATGAGGATGCTGTCCATGGAAGATATATCCTTAAGGAACAGCGAGTCGAACGCCAGTGATTGGTTTTTATTCATCTGGATGTCTTTCCAGAGTGGAACAAGCCCGGTATAGGATACCGATAGGGTTAAGTTTCCAGTTTCAAAGACCGGAATAGAAAATCGGCCAGTTGTATCACTGACAGTAACAAAGAGTATACTTGAGTCTTTATTGTTTATGAGCGATATGGTGGAATATGCCAGTGGCTTTTTAAGCGAAGAACTGAATATTTTTCCCGAAATCGTTTTTTGTTGGGCGAGGAGTGAGGAGGAGAAGAGCAGCAAAAGAGATAAACAGACAGATTTCCACATAAACCGATATTTGCCTCAAAGCTATTTCCATGGATCTGTTTTTGGGGTTAACCAAGATGGGCGAAAGGTTAAAGATGGTTAATATACACTTCGGGCCAATAGGTTTTGCTGATGCCGGAACGGGGGTCAATATCATCGGAATAGTCACTGCAGGCAGTTTCATATTTTCATGCCATTATGGTCCATCAGCCAACATCCATTCAAATTGTTTGATTGTGGTTGCAACTGGATCACTGATATCCGGTATTGATGATGTCATGTAAGAGTCATCTATACTTCGATCGTCATCTTTATGTATAGATTTTTTATACGACAAACCGATAGCCAACTCCTTTTATGGTGATGATCTCAATAGAGGGGTCTTCTTTGAGATATCCTCGGAGTTTGGTAATATATACATCTAGGTTCCTGCTGTTGAAGAAAGAATCATTTCCCCAGATATGGTTCATTAAGTCTCTGCGATCTATGATATTTTCCCGATTCAACCACAGGAATTTTAATAGTTCCGCTTCTCTGTATGATAATTTTTTTTCGTTGCCATCCAACTCCAATATCTGTCTTTGCAGCATAAAACGGAAGTGGCCAATCGTCAGCTGGTCGCTTTCGGTGTGTTGGCTTTGTCTCGCGGATAAAAGATTTTTCATCCGAACGATCAGTTCCTCCATGCTGAATGGTTTTCTGATATAATCATTTCCGCCCATCGAGAATCCTTTCACGACATCCTCGATCAGTGTTTTGGCTGTAAGAAAAATGATTGGAATATCTTGTCTGATCTGTCTGATTTCTTTTGCCAGTTCAAACCCACTTCTGTTCGGAAGCATGACATCTAACACGCAGATATCCGGTTTGGTATTTTTAAATACTTCCAGGACCTTCGCCCCATCATCTTCCATAGTCACCTTAAAACCTCTGCTTTCGAGTGTTTCTTTTACGATCTTCCCAAGGAACTGCTCATCTTCGACGTATAAAATATTTATACTCATGCTGTGGGTAATTGAATGGTGAAAACAGTCCCGTTATCTGTCCCATTGGAGATGGTGATGGTCCCATGATGCAGTTTGATGATCTGGGCCACATAGCTGAGTCCGAGTCCATGCCCTTTTGCGTCATGCCGATCCTGATGGGGTACACGGAAAAACGGCTCAAATATTTTATTCTGATAAGCTTTTGGTATACCGATCCCCTTGTCTGAAATATCAAGTCTGATGCTATTCCCCATCTGTGTTAACCGTATATCGATCTCTGGCTTACCGTCACTGTATTTAATGGCATTATCCAGAAGGTTATAGATCACGCTTGTCATGTGAAGGCGATCTGCTACTATGGAAAAATTACTACCAACTGTCGTAATATTCATGTGCGCAACCCTTTTTTCAAATTGTACTTTCAGGGTCAGTATTACTTTTTCGATCAGTTGATGGAGGTCGATGGACGTTGGATCCATTTTAATGGCATCTTTTTCAAGCATTGATCGTTTTAGTACATTATCGACCAGCAGTTCCAGTCGGGTCAATTCCGACATGGATATATCGATATATTCTTTTGATTTTTTGGGATCATCCATAGCGTTGAAATTTTGCAGTGCTTCCAGCGCAACATGTACCGTAGCGATTGGAGTCTTGAGTTCATGCGTGATATTGCTGATGAATTCATTTTTCATATCTGCGAGTCGTCTCTGCCGGCTTATGGTATGGTATATGAAGGCGAATGCCGTCATCAGAACCAGGATCATCAGTATGGATCCAGCGATCTGTCCGGTCATTTGTTGAAGGATGTGTTTCCGTGTGTCCGGGAACAGGATCTGGTAACTGAATGGATTTTTAATACCAGATATCTGTGCGGATGTGACAAATCCTTTCAGGGTGTCTATTGCCTGATCTATTTTGGGAACTTCCTGTCTTTTCCATTGTTTTCGAATGACCTTGTATGTTAGCTGTTGTCGAAGCGTTGCATCGAAAAATTTTTTCACATCCGCAAGGGGTATAGAATCGTTCAGGGTTTTATTATTGGATATCATACGAATGATCGGAATTTTTCGAGAGGACTTGTTCTTTACTTTTTCGAGGTTCGTTTCATCTCTTGCGGGAACGGCTATAAATACGCTTTTGTATCCCGAGTTGGAATCGTTAAAGCCGCCTTTCACCCGAATGTTTTTTAGGTCCCCGCGGGAATCTTTTTTCATGTCCCCGTTCTCGTCCGGATTCTCTGATCTCATGATCAGCATTTCCATGAGTTCCGGCGGCAGGGTAACCTGATCTTCTTTTTTAACTATGCGTATGGATTCAATATTTTCAGGGTTGATCCTGTTGATCTCTTTTATGGTGTTGCTGTCGGGAATATATTTTCCATTGATCTGAAGCACCAGGTTTTTATTGGGTTTTTTGTTAGGAATACTTTGGGACTTTGTCGTTTTTTTTTCCGTATAAATAGTGTCTGTGATCTCACTGAAGAGGACGCTGTCTGTCAAAAATCGGGTGCGTTGAAGTTGATAGAAACTGTTCCGGAATTGTGCGTCCATACCCTTTTTAAGATTGTCAAATTCATTGTCGTAGAGCCTTAACAGCCAGTATGCCTGGCCGAGTGCCACCAATAGGATGGTCATGATCATCAGGAGCAGCGATATGCGAATTTGTTTCACATTGCAAATGTACGTGAGCATCCAGCGCTGCAGCTGCTGTTAACCTTAATTAACCTTTTATCAACTCCTGCTAACCAGGGGGTAGGATACTTTTGTTTTTAAAATACACAATATGAAACCAGCCTTATTTTTTACCGTTTTTTTGATGAGCAGCAGTTTGCTAGCCCAGAAAAAAGAAGGAGTAGTTATCTACGAGCGGAAACAGAATATGCACAGGACGGTGGGTGAGGAGATGCGGGCAATGATCCCTGAATTCAATATCAGTAAGCAGATGCTTCTCTTCACCCACCAGCAGTCTCTCTATAAAGCCGTGCCTGAAGAAGAAGCCCCTGATCCATTTAATAATAAAAGCGGTGGCGCCATCATGTTAGGCAGCAGGAGTTCAGAGACCTACATGCATTTTGGCGAGAATCGAAAACTGACAGCTACAGAAATTTTCGGTGATGCTTTTCTGATTACAGACACCATAAAAAAGCTTAACTGGATCATGGGCGATGAATCCAAGACCATAGCCGGATATCTCTGTAAGAAGGCGACCACCACTACAAAAAACATTCGACCGTCGGTACGCATGTTCGCTGCTGAAAAAGCAACAGACAAAGTCAATGTACCGTCTCCGAAGCTGGAAGATATCGAGGTGGTGGCCTGGTATGCCGTGGATCTGCAATCATCTGCCGGACCGGAAAACTATCTGGGATTACCAGGGGTTGTCCTTGAAGTGGATATTGATAAAAGCACTACTGTTTTTTCCGCACAGGAGGTTCTTCCTTTGAGCGACATGAGTCAGTTGAAGGCACCTAAGAAAGGGCGTAAGGTAACCCCCGAAGAATACAATAAAGAGATGAAGAAAATGATCGAGAACATGGGATCAGGTCCTATTCAAATCAGAACAGGTTTGTGATATTATTTGCAGCAAAGGACTATTGCAGTCCTTTGCTGATCATCTTGCCTGTATGATTATTAAACTCCATTTTGGCTCATTGCTGCGAAGTTCAATCCTTAATTTTATTCGCCTTGTTGTTCCTGCATCAGAACTGCTTATGTTCCCGTAAGACCCTTTATTGGTTTTCCGGGTTGTGGTATTTTATCCGATGACGATTGAAGATACTGTTAAAAGAAAAACCCTCTCTACATGTTGCAGAGAGGGTTTTTGCGGACCGGACGGGACTCGAACCCGCGACCTCCGCCGTGACAGGGCGGCATTCTAACCAACTGAACTACCGATCCATTCAGACAAAAAGTGATTAGGTGTTTTATGTCCTTCACAATTTGTTTTCGGGATTGCAAAGATAAGGATTTATCGATTTCATCCAAAAAATTATCTCATTTTTCTCTCAACCCTTACCTTTACACCCGCGGCTATGTCTGCCGTATAAACCAGTCCTTATGCCCGAACTTAAAAACCGGCAGTTCCTTGAATTTGAAAAGCCGATCAAGGACCTGTACGACCAGATCGAGCAAATAAAGATCACATCCCAGAAGAACGACATAGATCTTTCCGAATCTGTAAAGCAGTTGGAGGAGAAGGTGGTCGAGAAGAAACGGGATATCACCGCTAACCTCAGCAGTTGGCAGAAGGTGCAGCTGAGCCGTCATCCCGACAGGCCATATGCTCTTTCGTATATCAATAAAATGTGCAGCAATTTCACGGAATTGCATGGTGACCGGAATTTCAAAGATGACAAGGCCATTGTGGGTGGTTTCGCACAACTCGGCGAACAAACGGTCATGATAATCGGTCATCAAAAAGGCATCAACACAAAAATGCGTCAGTTGCGGAATTTCGGCATGGCGAATCCTGAAGGCTACCGAAAAGCACTGCGCCTCATGAAGCTCGCAGAGAAATTCAACAAGCCGGTCATCACCCTGGTGGATACACCTGGTGCATTCCCGGGCATAGAAGCAGAGGAACGTGGCCAGGGAGAGGCCATCGCCAGGAATATCATGGAGATGATGTCGCTCAAAGTTCCCGTCATCTGCGTCATCATCGGCGAAGGCGCCAGTGGCGGTGCGATGGGCATCGGCGTGGGCGATAAGGTCTTCATGATGGAGAATACCTGGTACACGGTGATCTCTCCGGAAAGCTGTAGCTCGATCCTGTGGAGGAGTTGGGACATGAAAGAGAAGGCGGCGGACGAACTCAAGCTCACACCTGAGCATATGCTATCATTCGGATTGGTGGATGGCATCATCCCGGAGCCCCTCGGAGGGAGTCATTGGGACTACCACGAAGCGGCAGCGATCCTGAAGTCTTATCTTCTTCCCGTGCTGGAGGAACTCAAAAAGATGGATCCGCAAGAACGCATCGATACCAGGATCGAGAAGTTCAGCCGGATGGGATTTTGGGAAGAGAAAGCAGTGTAGACATCCAACGATCACAATCACATTTCAGGTTTTTCATGACGACAAATCATTTCACGGGAACCGGTGTGGCCATCGTCACGCCATTTTCCCAGTCAGGGGATATTGACCTCAACGCACTATCGACGCTGGTCGACCATCTTTATGATGGCGGGGTGGAATACCTGGTGGTGTTGGGCACCACGGGTGAATCCGCAACACTCGATCATGTCGAGAAACAGCAGATCTTTTCTCATGTAGCAAAGCTGAATGCCGGGCGAATGCCCCTGGTAGCTGGTATCGGCGGAAACGATACAAAGGGTGTACTGAGGGATCTCATGTCTTTTGAACTGGATGGCTACCAGGCGGTACTTTCCGTCAGTCCATACTACAACAAACCCAGTCAGGAAGGTCTTTTTCGACACTATGAAGCGGTGGCAGGCGAAAGTCCGCTGCCCGTCATCATGTACAATGTGCCTGGCCGTACGGGCATGAATATTTCTGCCGAGACAACTTTACGGATAGCGGAGCAGTGCCCGAATATCATTGCCACGAAGGAGGCTTCCGGAAATTTCGAGCAGATCATGCAGATCATACGGCACAAGCCGGAGCATTTCGATGTGATCAGTGGTGACGATGGCATCAGCCTGCCGATGATCGCACTCGGTGCTCAAGGCGTGATCTCTGTGGTCGCCAATGCATACCCGAAGATATTCTCCGATATGGTACGCCACTGCCTTGCCGGAGATTATGCCGCTGCACGCACCGGGCATTATCGGTTGGTGGAGATCATCCAGTCATTATTCGCAGAAGGCAGTCCTTCCGGCGTGAAAGCCTACCTCAGTGAGCTGGGTATCTGTGGGAATCATTTCCGCTTACCCGTCGTGCCGGTCGGTGACGCCCTGATGACTAAGATCAGATCGCTGATGTCCGGCCTCTGATGATGCAGATCGAATGGATCTCTTTATCTCAGGCGCTGGTGAACTGTCATGATATGCTACAATCCATTCGGTCAGTTGCCTGTTCCTGTGGGTGGATGTCTGGTCCGTCCTTGCATCGGATCGTATCTTGTTCCGATGTTTTCAATCCGGTAGAATTGTCATCCGGCATTTTCCTGAATGGACGGATGACAGGGATCTCCCCTCGAATGGATTGATACATGATGATGTATGCTGATCGTCTTTTTTCCGTGTTGCATTATATTTCCGTAAAATTAATAGGATGTCAACCAAGAAGATCATCAAGTTATTCCTGATCATCTCATGCTGTACACCCGTCGTGGGGTTCGCACAGAAAGTGGTGGTCACGCCCAATGGTGGTAAATATCATGTCACCAATTGTCGCACCATCACCACTTCGACGCAGACAAAAGCGGTGGATGTCATGGATGCACAATCCGAAAAACTCACGGCCTGTAGTGTTTGTAAGCCACCTACAAAGGCCAATGCGACAGGCGTGCAGTGTTCTGCCAAAAACAAAGACGGCGCAAGATGCAAGCGGAAGACCGGTGAGAAGAATGGAAAATGCTGGCAGCATCAGTGAGAAAAATCAGGCATTGGGGTGTCTTCACAGCACCCCAATGCCTAACGGCAAAGCATACCTTGAATTTATGAAGTCCACTGGTCGTGCACCACGCCGACCACATACAATTTCCCGTCTTTTGCTTTGAATACAAGCCTTAGGGCTGTCCAGTCGAGTCCGGCATATTTTTCTTCGAAGCCGGGAAAATAGCTTTCCGTGTATTGATTGTTCCTGAAAACCGAGTCGATGTTGTTCAACGAATTACCGCGGCCCTTGATGCTGTTGACGGAGTATTCCGGTGCGGTTAAAAAGTCTGCGTTGTAGACAAATCGTGATGCATATTCTTCCCAGTTGAGTTCCATCGGGAGTCCTGATCCATCGAACTTGCCCCAGTTGATCGTCAGCTTTCCGGGATTGTTGATCATTGCCAGAAAGGATGCCTGTGAGAACTTTCGATTGTCGGCCGTGTCGATGTACCCGTATGGTGCGAAGATGATGCCTTCATCGGGATGGATATATGCTGCAAATCCTTTGTAGTCTTTTTCTTTCAGCAAGGCGAGGATGATCTTTCCAAATGCGGCCGTTCCGCTATCGGTGTATTGGAAGGGGGTGGATTCAATGACCGCAGCCTTACCGTCTTCCGTCCCCTTGTGGGTATTCTTGCAGGATGCCAGCATCATTAGGGCACAGGCGATGAGCCGGAGACCGTTTTTCATATCGTTGATTGTTTCCGGAAATATAGGTATAAGCGGTGCAATCGCTTATTTTTCGCGGGTACATCATCATGCATCGGTGAAAAGGATCATGGGCAAATGATACAGTGGGTTCAAGGGACTCCCGACTTTTCGTGTGTTTTTGAATATCGCGAAATTGCGATCACATGATTTTAGCGGCAGATGCTTATATCATCCTGACCACATCCTCATATGCCAGTCTTTTTCGCTCACCGTAGATGCCCGCTTCTGTTCCTTTTCCGACCGCTACGACCATGCAGATCTCTGCACCTTTCGGTAGAT
>JBIKIB010000443.1:0-3072 GCA_044361845.1 Chitinophagaceae bacterium
GCGATGCCGGCGTCTCGTTGTCCTGATTTGTACAGAAGTCCGGCTTTTACTTCATGCACCGAGAAATTATCGCTGAAACGCAGGGCGAGATCGATGAGTTCCATGCCTTTGGCAAGGGATGCCTTGTCATCCAGTCCGTGGTATGCCGCGCGTGCGATATCCCGTATCCGATAGGCAAGGCTGGTTTGCTTCGACGAACCCCGCGACATGCGGGTCATCTCCAGGCTCTCCGGTTTTACGGTGATCTTGCCGGCGGCGAGGTCTGCTTCGAATTGTGCAAGGGCGATGGAGTCGGCTTTAATGACTGCGGAAGGATCGAATGATGCTACAGCCCGGGCATAGTCGTTGAACGCTTTACGCAATTCATCGGTCTGCTGCGTTTGACCATGATATTTGAGCTGCACTTCATAGGCTTTCCATTCTGCGGGGAAATCACCCGAAGGGCTATTTGTCAGGAAGGCGACGATCTTAGCGAGGAGTTCTTCATCCCTGTTTCGGATGGCGCGTTCCACATCATTGGCTACCAGGAATATCAGGTGGTCGTCGAGCCGGGAACGGGTGCCAGGGGTCATCCCTTCTTTCACCGCTGCTTTGTTCTCGTTGATGAACTGCAGCAGGGCTCCGTCGGTATTGAGGCGTTGCTGTTGAAGGAGCCTGGATATGACTCCTTTCTCGAGGAGTTGTGCCTTTGTCAGCAAGGTGACATACTGATCGGCGATATCGGCATTGTCGAGGCCCAGTCGTTTTCTTTTCTCGAAGTATGCCGATACAAAGGCGGTATCCGTCTTTTTCGTAAGATAGCTGTCCTCCCAACCTGCCAGTGGCCGGGGATCGCTGGCTTCTGACAAGGCAAGACGAGCCTCCCCAAGGAATCGATCAGCCGGCATGGAACCCACACTGCGGTAAACCAGTGTCCCTTCGGGATGCACGAACAGATATGTTGGGTACGAACCCACTTTGTATTGCAGGGCCAGATCGATGCCTTCTCCCTTCTCCGCATCGATCTTGTAGTTGATGAAATCCTTGTTGAAGCGTTCTCCCACTTCGGGTAGGACAAAGACCTCCTTCACCATCTTTTTGCAGGGAATGCACCAGGAAGTGTAGACATCGATGAAGATCAATTTTTTTTCCTGGCGTGCTTTTTCCCGCACCTGTGACCAGGTACCGCTTTCAAAACGAATGCCTTCCTCCGCCTGGATCGATCCGAAAGCCAGCAGGTAGGATAAAAAAAGCAATGGACGAAGCGTACTGAATTCCATGGTTTCCGGGGTTCGTGGGATGTGATCTGTTCATAAGACACGCAAAAGATCATTTCGGGTGAAAGCAATCAGAAAAAAATGGCAGGCAGGAAAGAATCAGGATGCCAGCTCACCCGTCCGGCAGAGGAGCAGGAACAAGGTGAAGCTCAGCGGGTCAAGTCGCAGCCTCAGCAGTTGCAGGGCACGTGCCTTCTGGGTTTTGATGGTATTCACCGACACGCCCAGGCGTTCGGCGATCTCATCGTTGCGAAGGCTTTCAAAAAACGCCAGCTTGAGCACGGTGCGGGCCCCTTCCGGCAAACCTTCGATGGCGGCGTGCATTTCCCCCATGACTTCGGCCCTTACGATGTCTTCGATGATGTTGGAGGAAGTGAAATCCTCCGGCAGGGCCGAGGTTTCGTATTTTTTTACGACTTTCTGATGACGTTCATGGTTCAGGCAAGCATTCCGTACGGAAGTGTAGAGATAGCTTTTAGCCACCTGTTCGTTGCGGAACGACATCCGGGCCTTCCAGCAGTTCAGATAGGCTTCCTGTACCAGGTCTTCGGCAAGTCCGGCATCCCCGGTCATACGCGTTCCAAACACACAGAGTCGTGCATAGTAAGTCCGGAACAGGGTTTCAATATGAAGGTTCTCTTCAGCCATTTCGCAGGGAAGGTATTGCGAAATAAAGATAGTCAAATGACGGCAAAGGCCTGTGGATCGTTGAAACCCTGATGATGGGTATTGGGTCTGTGTGGCTAGTGGATTGTTTGTTTTGCCATCCTCATGCAGCTTGCTTACGCATATAGGGCTAGGGTGGAAATGAACGGGGAGCTACGCAGCGATTCGGTCGCCGGCTGTGACAAGTCGATCATGCTGGCAGAATGCGTCGATATCTTCTGAACGGGGGTCAATATCATCGGAATAGTCATATGAAATTCATCGTTTCATAACGGCCTTTTAATACCGTTTGGTCATTGACCTTAAGCCATTTGTTGAGGATCGTGGCATATACGTTTTTGAAGTCGACTTTATATCTCAGATCTCCTTCATCCAGATTTGCCAGGTCTGGGAGTTCATTGAGGACGCCCTTTTCTTTGAGCCCTCCGCCAATCAGAAACATGTTATTCGCCGTGCCATGATCCGTGCCGCCACTGGCATTTTGCTCCACCCGACGGCCAAATTCCGAGAATGTGAATAAGAGCAGATCGTCAAAGCGGTTTTCGTGTTGAAGATCGCTGGTGAAAGCCGTTACCGCATCATTCAGTTCTTTGAGCAACCGCTGCTGCTGTCCCTGTTGGTTCGCATGCGTATCAAAACTGCCCAGGGAAACGTAATAGACGGTCGTGTTGATCTGCGAATACATCAGCGAGGCGATGGTACGGAGGCTCTTGCCGAGTTCGGTAGACGGGTAGGCGGCTTTTGTGGGTCGGGCTTTGCTTTCCGAGAAGATATAGTCGGCGGAATGCATCGTTTCAGAGAGCGTCTTGTATAGATAATCGACCGGCTGTCCCTCTTGGCCATGCGCATCCGTATGCAGCGCTCTGAAGAATTTTTCATTGGCGGTTCCATACAAGCGGCGCGGATCTTTCACCGCAATCCCCTTGAGCTTCTCTCCCTTGAGCGCAAGACTCAGCACGTCATCCAGCTCAATGGCCTGTGTGGGCCTTTCACAGGCGTTGCACTGTGCATCCAGATAGCGCCCCAGCCAGCCATCATTCCAGTATTCGCGGGAAGAACTCGCCGAATGCCAGATATCCATGCTTCTGAAATGCGAACGATCCGGGTTGGGGTATCCGACATTGTTGAGAATGGCCAGCGCGCCCTGGTC
>JBIKIB010000110.1:0-10310 GCA_044361845.1 Chitinophagaceae bacterium
CCATCAGATACCCTGATCATTTTCGATGAAATTCAAGCTTGTCCGGATGCGATCACAGCACTTAAATATTTTCAGGAAAACAACCCGGAGTATTTCATATTTGCTGCCGGATCCCTCTTGGGTGTTACCATACATCAGGGTGTCTCCTATCCGGTCGGTAAAGTTGATATGCTACAATTACATCCGATGAATTTTGCTGAATTCCTTTCCGCCATGGGGAAGGATGATTTGTGGAATGCATTGGAGCAGCAAGACATGAGTGTGGTTAAAATTTTTCATGAAGAATACATTTGGCTGCTCAAGCAATATCTTTTTACAGGAGGCATGCCGGAAGTCGTGAATGCCTTTAAAACAAATAGAGACTATCTCCAGGTTCAAGAACTCCAGCTTCAAATCATCAATGCTTATGAAAACGATTTTTCAAAACACGCGCCACTGCCACAGTTGCCGCGGATCAGAATGATCTGGCAATCGATCGTAGGACAGCTGGCAAAAGAGCATTCAAAATTCATGTACAGTCTATTGAGAACCGGTGCCAGGGCAAAGGATTTCGAATTGGCCATTGAGTGGTTGAAGGATGCGGGGTTCATACATAAAGTAACAAGAGTGCGTAAACCAGGCTTGCCGATCAGTGCGTATGCAGATTGGTCAGACTTCAAAATATATTTGAATGATGTTGGATTGATGACTGCCATGGCAGGGATCATACCCAACACCATCTTGAACGGGAACGCTCTGTTCATCGAGTTCAAAGGGATTTTAGCAGAACAGTTTGTCCTTCAACAATTGGTCAGCCGCTCCATGCAACCATTTTACTGGGCACCTGACAATGCCACTTCTGAACTGGATTTTTTAATTCAGAAAGATCATCACATTGTCCCTGTCGAAGTAAAGTCTGCGGAAAATGTAAAGTCACGCAGTTTAAAGGTCTACTATGATCGTTACCAGCCACCCTGGTGTATCAGAACTTCACTGGCAGGTTACCAGATACAGTCATGGATGAAGAATATTCCGCTGTATGGTTTCCTGACCTGGATATCGTCACCCACTTCGAAAGCGTAACAAACAACATCCTCAACATTCGCCCTCACCGCATAAATACAAAGCCGAGAAACATTCAGGCATAAAAAAACCCCGACATTCATACCGGGATTTTTGTGACCTCGATTGTACAATTTTCGAACCATTTTATACCTGCTTTAACAAGACTCGCCAATCTTTTGACGGCTTAATAATCGGGTGAGTAATTTTTATTTTATTGATTATTAGGTGTTAAAGACATCAAAATTAAATATGATAAAAACTGATAAGAATTATCTGGAATTTATCCTTTCCTTTAAAACAGGAGTTAAACAATAAGGTATAAATGCATATGCCATTTTAGAAGAATACTCGAAATTCTTTGTGTTACTCATAATTTTGAGTAATTTTACTCATTACACTGAGTAAATTGTAAAACATGTTTGAACGCCCTCATTTACAAGCACTTATAAAAAGGACGAAGGAACCAAGAAGGTTCCTGCAAGTGATTATGGGACCCCGTCAAGTGGGTAAAACGACCTTAGTGATCCAACTGGCTGGCCAGGCAAAAATCGACAATCTTTTTGTTTCAGCTGACTCAGTAGCTGCCAGCAATGCGACTTGGCTGGAACAGCAATGGGAGGCTGCCCGTATAAAACTGGAACAGCGTGAAACGAAAGAATTTTTATTGGTAATCGATGAAATACAAAAAATTTATAACTGGAGTGAAACTGTAAAACGCTTGTGGGATACCGACACCCGCAACAATTTAAATCTAAAAGTAATCTTATTGGGGTCATCAAGGCTATTACTGCAACAAGGACTTACCGAATCGCTGGCAGGCAGGTTTGAAAGCACTTATATGGGTCACTGGGCATTTGATGAAATGCAGCAGGCTTTTGGATGGGATGTAAACCAATATGTATGGTTTGGTGGCTATCCTGGTTCTGCAACTTTGGTTGATGAAGAAGATAGATGGAAAACATATGTAACAGACTCGCTAATCGAGACAAGTATTTCAAAAGATATTCTTATGCTGACACGTGTAGATAAGCCTGCATTAATGAAGCGACTTTTTGAATTAGGCTGTTTGTATTCAGGACAGATCCTTTCCTATACAAAAGTACTCGGCCAGCTACAGGATGCCGGAAATACTACTACCCTGTCTCATTATTTAGAATTACTGGATACGGCTGGTTTACTGGCAGGTATTGAGAAATATACACCGGACATAATCCGTCAACGATCATCCAGCCCTAAATTTCAAGTTCATAATACCGCTTTAATAAGCGCCCAGAGAAATGATCTGTTTAAAGATACACTTGCCAAACCTGATGAATGGGACCGCATGGTTGAATCTGCCATTGGGGCACATTTGATCAATCATTCACTTACCGAAAAATTCAACTTACATTACTGGAGAGAGCGAAATGAGGAAATAGATTTTGTTATTGAACGAAAAGGGAAAGTAATTGGCCTGGAGGTAAAAAGCGGCGCCGCCGGTTCCACTTCAGGAATGACTGCTTTTAAAAAAAAATTTAATCCTGGTAAAATTTTACTAATTGGAAATGCAGGGCTGCCATGGCAAGATTTTCTTAAACTAAATCCAGTCAGTTTATTTTAAAAATAATATACCCGTATGGAAAAATATTATTGGTAGAAACCAAACTTATTCATCATTGCGTTGCAATCCTTTCTTCACTTGGTTCAAATGACGGCGTTGAGCTAATAAAATGGGGATAAGGGTTTCAGCCAAAATGAGAATGTACGAACCGAAGCATTTTTCGATTTGTCCGCTTTGACGCACCCCCGTTGGATTCGAACCGTTTAACTGTATAGAAATCAATTAAATACGAGCAGACCTAAAATTTATTGATAATTGATCGAACCCAAAACCCGCTTTGAGAACGAGTTTTTGGCGTCAGGAGATTTATGTGGACTGTACTGGATTCGAACCAGTGACCCCTACTCTGTCAAAGTAATGCTCTAAACCAACTGAGCTAACAGTCCATTCGGGCAGCAAATATAGATAAATTCCGGAAATCAGTCAGTAAAATACCGAAGGGTTGTCATAATTTCCAACCATGAGAACTTTGCTCCTGTCATACCTGCTCATCATCGGCTACAACGCCCTCCATGCCCAGTCCATCCGGATGCTGACCTCCGGCCACAACACCTCGATCCGCGGTCTGTCTGCCCCCGATGAACACGTCGTTTGGGCCAGCGGGAGCAACGGACAAATAGGCCGGTCGGTCGATGCAGGGGAACATTGGACATGGCGAGTGGTGTCCGGCTTCGAAAAGACCGATTTCCGCGACATCGAAGCCTTCGACAGCCTTACGGCCGTCATCATGGGCATCAGCGAACCGGGACATATCCTGTGTACCTCCGACGGTGGCCGCAGCTGGCAGCTCGTGTACGCCGACAGCAGTAAAGGCGTCTTTATGGATGCCATGCATTTTCAACGAAATGGAAAAGGCATCGTCGTCGGAGATCCGATCGATGGAAAAATTTACGTAGTCCTGACTTCCGATTACGGTCGGAACTGGAAGCGCATCGATCCGGCCATCCTGCCGGCACTGGCAAACGGGGAAGCCTTTTTCGCCTCCAGTGGCGGGAATGTATTACAATTCAAAAGTGGTGCATTCGGCGCGGTGACCGGCGGTCTGCGCAGTCGATGGCTGACCCCGACGGAACATGTCGTGCTACCCCTGCAACAGGGACGACAGAGCACAGGTGCGAATGCCGTCGCTGCAGGTGATAAAGGTCTGCTGGTGGCCGTCGGGGGCGACTTCTCCAACGACAAAAGAACCGACAGCACCTGTGCAATTTCAAAAGATGCCGGTAAAACCTGGCAGCATCCTGTCACGGGACTGAACGGATACCGGTCGTCGGTGACATCATTTGGCAAAGGGCGATTCATCGCCTGCGGCACGTCGGGGGTGGATATGTCATCAGACGGCGGGATGCACTGGAAGTCAATCAGCACGGAAGGTTTCCATGTATGTGTCTCATCCGGACAAGGAAAGAGGGTATACATGGCCGGTAGTAAGGGGCGCGTAGCAGTACTGGAAGGCTTGCGAATAAACAAAAGAGGTGCGAAGGATTAATGCAGCGCCTTCACCTTCAAATCCTTCCAGCGCACTTTAATCCCGCCGCCATCATGGATCTGCAAGGCGATGAAACCCTTGCCCTGACCGATCTTCGCATCCTTAAGATGGATCATCTGGTGGCCATTCAGCCATGAAGTGATCTCGTCGCCGCGCACCGTGATTTTGAGTTTGTTCCATTCACCTGTCTTCAGCCACTGCTCATCCTCTGGCTTGGGCTGTATCAGCCAACCCCGTCCGTAGGATTCATAAACTCCACCGGTATGGCTTCCCTTCGGCGCGACTTCCACCTGCCAGCCACTGATCTTCACCCCATCAATGGATGAACGGATGAAGACACCGCTGTTGCCGTTGGCTTCCTGTTTGAACTGCAATGTGAGTGTGAAATCCTGATAGGCCTTCTCGGTGGAGAGATAGCCGTACTTCTTTTCAGGACCGCTTTCGCATACCAGTTCACCATCCTGCACATACCATTTCTCCGTGCCATGGATGGTCCAGCCCGTCAGATCCTTGCCGTTGAAGATGCTTTTGAACTGCCCCACGGCACCATGAGCCATGGACAGGAATAATACGCATGTCAGAAAGAAAGAAGATCTCATATCCGTTTTTTATACTTATGATTTGATCAATATGTCAAGTCCACACCGTCATGCACGATATGCAGGCGTTTGGTATCGCATTTTTCCACACGGCCGATGATCTTCGCATCGACACCCCAGTGCCTTGCGATCGTCATGATGTCTTCCGCTGCTCCGGGTGATGTATAGATCTCCATCCGGCAGCCCATGTTGAAGACCTGGTACATCTCCCGGTCATCTGCACCACTGGCTTTCTGGATCAGTTTGAAGATCGGTGGCACATCAAAGAGCGCATCCTTCACCACGAGCATATTGCCGGGCAGGTACTTAAGGCATTTCGTCTGCCCCCCTCCGCTGCAATGGACAAGGCCGCGCACCTTTCTGAAATGCTGCAGCAGGATATCCCGCATGACAGGGGCGTAGGTGCGCGTCGGACTCAGGAGCAGGCTTCCCGCATCGACGCCTCCGGGCACACCACTAACGGGGTCGGTTAAACGATATGGTCCGATGTAGGTGACCGCATCCGCCAGTCCCGGATCGAATGACTCGGGGAATTTCTTCGCATAATACCTGGAGATCAGGTCATGCCTTGCACTCGTGAGGCCATTACTCCCGATGCCACTGTTATATCCTTTTTCATAGGCGGCTTCACCATAACTCGACAATCCGACGATCACATCACCCGGTGCGATGCGATCATTGGTCACCAGCCTGTCCTTCGGCCATCTGGCCGTCATCGTTCCGTTGACGGCGACCGTGCGCACCACATCACCCACATCCGCCGTCTCCCCGCCAAGGTAGTGGATATGAACCCCTGTATCTCGCATCCGCTCAAAGAATTCCTGCGTGCCGTCGATGATGGCCTTGAGGACTTCACCCGGTATGAGGTGCTTGTTGCGGTCGATGGTCGAATTGAAAAGGATATTGTCGTGGATGCCCACACAGAGCAGATCATCGAGGTTCATGACGATGGCATCCTGTGCCACACCTTTCCAGACGTCAAGGTTCCCGGTCTCTTTCCAGTAGAGATATGCCAGGATCGTTTTTGTACCGGCACCGTCGGCATGCATGACATTGACCCATGCATCATCCCCTCCGAGATGATCGGGATAGATCTTGCAGAATGCATTGGCATACAACCCCTGGTCGAGGTTGCCGATGGCTGCATGTACTTCCTCCTTCTGGGCGGAGACACCCCGTTGGTCATAAAGGCTCATGGGATCGGGTATAGTCACAAAGCTAATGATTAGATGGGAACGTCCTGCTCAATTTCAAATGCCAATTTTATTTGAACGGGGATCATGTCATTTTTTTGTAGGGCATGGAAGACAATGGGACATATCCCTGTCCTGCATATTGTCGAACGACACATCTGCCACGCAATGCGTCGGAATTTCCTTTAGTTTTGCAGCGCTGTTTATGCGAGTCCATACCGACCTTGACAATCTCCCTGAATTCAGAAAAGCCGTACTCACCATCGGCACTTTTGATGGTGTGCACAAGGGCCATCTGAAGATCATCCGACAGATGCAGCAGGAAGCCACCGCCATCGGAGGGCAGACCCTCATCATCACCTTTCATCCGCATCCGAGGAACATCATAGGCTCCAACACCGACAGGCTGCAACTGCTCACCACACTTGACGAACGGATCTCGCTGCTGGATGCCCTTGGCGTCGACCATCTTGTCATCATCCCCTTCACGAAGGCATTCGCGGCCCAGGCTCCGGAAGCATATGTCAGTGATTTCCTCGTGCGGCACTTTCATCCGCATACGGTCATCATCGGATACGACCATCGTTTCGGAAAGAACCGCAAGGGAGACTACCACCTGCTCGAAGCACTCTCCGTCGGATACGGCTTCCGTGTCAAGGAGATCGATGCACAACTCGCACAGGAATCCACGATCAGCTCCACCAGGATCCGAGAAGCGCTCAAGGCCGGAGACACTTCACTTGCCGAACAATTGCTGGGATATCCATACTTCATCAACGCAGAGGTCATCCATGGCGATAAGCGAGGCCGCACCATCGGTTTCCCGACAGCGAATCTCCGGTTGCAAGATACCGAAAAACTGCTGCCGGCAGATGGCGTCTATGCCATACGGTTATCCATAACTGAAGATAAGGGCGGATGGATCGAAAAGGATGGCATGATGAACGTGGGTGTTCGTCCGACCGTGGACGGGATGCATCATCTCGCAGAAGTCAACATCTTCGATTTCAACGATGACATCTACGGAAAAAAAATAAAGGTGACCCTCCACCGGCGCTTGCGCGCAGAGCTGAAGTTCCCGTCTCTGGACGCATTACGGCAACAATTGGAAAAGGACAGGGACGATGCGATATCCCTGCTCCGTGACCCTGCCCGGCAGGCATTCTAGACATGCATCATCTTCACCGCCAATTCCTTCATCAGGGACGCATGCGATGTGCCGGAATCACCGATACCCACCCCTTTCAGGTTGTAGTGATGCAGCAGTAGAAGTACTTTCTCGATGCTTGCCTGATCGTACTTTCTGACAGCCGCGAGGTATTCTTTCAGGACGAACGGATGCACTCCGACCGTCGTGGCGGCACTGCGCTCATCGCGTGCATCGATGCCATGCAGCATATACAATTTCGAGAAATACGAATACAGTAAGGGCAGGACCTGCTGTATGGGTGCAGCCTTGGGATTGGCTTCGAAATAATTGAGGATCCGGATCGCGCCGGGAAGGTCTTTCTGCCCCAAAGCCTTCTGCAGCTCAAAGACATTATACTCCTTACTGACCCCCACAAAATGCTCGATATCGTCCTCCGTGATGTTCTTGCGTCCCTGTAGGTTGACCTGTATCTTCTCCAGCTCGTTGGCAATTCGGGAAAGATCGTTACCAATATGCTGCACCAGCAATACCACCGCTTGCTGGCTGATGGTATTGCCTTTCGACTGTACATGCGCCATCACCCAGTCGGGGAGTTTATTATCGTACATCTTCTTCGTGGTGACGACGACACCATGCTTTGCGACCTTCTTGCTGAAATTGGTACGCTTGTCAAGGTTCTTCCCTTTGTAGGACACCACGAAAATCGTTGACGTCAATGGTTGGTCGATGTACACTTCCAGCTTTTCAACATCCTTCATCTGCTGGGCCTCCCGCAGCAGCACGACCTGCCGCTCCGCAAACATGGGATAGCGCCGGCAGGCGTTCACGACCTCACTCCACTGGGCATCCTTTCCGTAGAATACCGTGAGGTTGAATTCCGCCTCCTGCTCGCTCAGGATATGGTGCTCCGCATATCGCATCACCTCATCAATGACAAAATCCTCCTCCCCTTCCAGCCAGTAAAGGGGCTTGAACTTACCTTTCTTCCAGTCGCTGATGATCGACTCCGTCATGATCGCAATTTACACGAAGTTGATGGAAGCTGTTTTAAGAAAAAAATCCCGCAGCTTTTGGCACGGTTTTGGAAAAGTACCCTACCAAAGATGATAATCGTATTTTTACACGCAACAACTACCTAAAAACATTCGTATGAACCCTTCGAACTATCCCTCCGCGACACCCCCATCTCAAGAACCTCAAAAAGACAACAGGGGCCTCATCTATGGGATCCTGATCGCTGCACTGTTGGGAACATGGGGTTATATCATTTACGATAAGAGCCGGACAAAGGAAGTCATCGAACAGAAAGACCTACAATATGCGGTGCTGGACTCCTCAAAATCCACCATCCAAAAAGAATATGAAGACGCACTGCTCAGGCTTGATGGGATGACCAGCACCAACGCGGCATTGGATAGCCTCGTGAAAAGCAAGGATACAGAAGTCTCCGGACTGAAGTCGAAGATCCGCTCACTCGTATCCAAGCAGAATGCAAGTGCAGCAGACCTGAAAGAGGCCCGGCAACTCATCGGACAACTCAACGGAAAGATCGATGGTTACCTCGAAGAGATCGAAAGGCTTCAGGGCATCAACCAACAACTGACGCAGGACAAGGATGCCCTCACAACCGAAAAGGGTCGACTCGTGGAAGATCTGACAACCACACAGTCTGCAAAAAAAGTCGCCGAAGAGAAAGTCGATATCGGTTCGACCCTTCACGCATCGAACTTCAAGATCGCTGCAGTGGATGTCAAAGGCAGTGGCAAAGAGAAGAATACTTCCACTGCCAAGAAGGCCGATAAGTTCAGGATATCATTCGACCTCGATGAGAACATGATCGCACCGAGCGGGACCAAAGACCTTTACATTATCGTCGTCGATCCTGCCGGAAAGATCATCCGCGAACAGGGCCTTCGTTCCGGAAGCTTCACCACCCGCCGCGATGGTGATAAAGAATTCACCAATAAAGTTGCCGTGAGCTATGTGCAAGGTGAACGCAAAAATGTGAGCTTCGACCTGCAGCAGGCTGAGAAATACGTCGCCGGAAACTATAAGGTGGAAGTCTACCATAACGGATTCAAGATCGGTGAAAACAAAGTGGAACTGAAGAAAGGCGGACTCTTCAACTGATCAGAACAACTTTTCCTAAGATCTCCTTCATGAAAGAGGCCACGCAGCCAAACCCGCTGCGTGGCCTCTTTTTTTATGGCGGTGGAATGATTCAAAACAAAGCCCTTACCTGTGCCCGACCGACATGCACCATTCCTGAACTGCCGGATTTTCTTCCCTCATATTGCATATTCAATTCAAGAAATGATGAGAGCCGCTGGGTGAGGTCGATCGTCCAGATATAATTCTTACCGGGCAACAGGCCGTCGAGCATCAGATAGGACACCGATGTGTTTGGACTGCTGTTATACTTGATGCGGTTGAAAGTGAAGCGTGTCGATAGTGCCGTGTTCGAGAGTACATTGTACTTCGCTTCCGTTTGAATGGCATTCGATACCGAATGCTCCACCCCTTCCGTATTCCGCTTATCCGTAAATACATACCCCCCCTGTATCCTGAAAACCGTACCCATCGTATAGACGACCTTCGGCTCGGCGGAGTATCCTTTCACCAGATAGTTCCTGTTCGCGAAGGTGGGTGTTGCGAGCTGGTTCAGCAGCCTTCGGCCATTGATGTTGAACGTGACGGACTTCCCGACATTATACCTCGCCTTAAGGTTCCAGTCGTTCAATTGCCTCGTCTCATAACCAAATGACAGGAATGCCCGGCCGGAGGTTCGCAGGTTGTTGATATCGAATCCCCAGACAGGGCTCGTCCGGTTAAAGGAAAAGCTGTTTGACAATAACCTGTCGAGTGTGATCAGGGCACTGTCGCTGAAGGGATCCTCGAACGGATCGAAAGACGCGAGTCCGTCAGCGACCGATTTCCGACTCACCTGCAATGCGCTTGAAAAATAACTGCGTACCAGCAGTTTCTGCAGTCCTTTTGCCTTTGTAGGATTGATCGCAGCACGGGGATTGAAGACCAGGCTGTAGTTGAACTGCAGGTAATTGGCTTTGATGAAGATGCTTGTCGGCGTAAAGATGCGAATGAACTTTGCCTGGTCGCGGAACTGCGCCGCTTCGAATTCATTGAGCTGCTGGATACCATCGTTGTTATAATCGATCCATGCGAATTCCCCTTGCCCTGCGGGTACTTCCAGATAACTGAAATCCCTCCGCGGTTCCTG
>JBIKIB010000444.1:0-3060 GCA_044361845.1 Chitinophagaceae bacterium
GACCCAGAATGCAGTGGATAACTACTTCCTTGCAGCCTGCCATGCCGCCAACAGGAATTTGACAACTGTATTCCAGCAATGGCGCTGGCCGTTATCTGCTAATGCCCTGACAGCTTCGCAGCAGTATCCATAAAAAACGGATTGCTCCAAAGTCAGATACCGATATCAGATGGTTTTTAAACATTTTAGCCCGGATCAAACTACTTTTCCAGCCCTTCTGTTGGTACACTTTTCACCCGGAATAGTGGTACATCATTGAATCGGTACAAGCACCTGGCCGAAATAGCAACGATAGTCATGATCATTGGGCCTGGCAATGATTGAAGAAAAGACAATCCATCACAAATGCCGGGCACCGGCTGGATAGATCGAAATCAATCGCCTTGAGGCCACGAGGGAAAGACAGCAGCAATAGTTTATCACAGTTGGCCTCGACAAGATATTGTTCCGGTACTTGATTATGCAAAACACCCATTTGCAACACATTGATAAACAGTATCTTATCCCAATAATGTAGTTTTTGCACATCCAGATATGCATTTATTGATATATTTGCACATCAAAATGTGCATATGGAAATATTGCTTGAACAATCGTCAAGACTGTTGGCGTACACCCCTATGGATTTTCATCGTTATCTGGACGAGAAAATCAACTGGAAGTCCAGGCTGGTGGGCATCAAGGGAGCAAGAGGGGTGGGAAAGACTACACTGCTGCTGCAACACCTAAAACGTCTTGAACTGGCAACCCATCAGGCGGCTTATTTCTCGCTGGACGACCTGTACTTTGCCGGCAGTACGCTTAGGGAAACGGGTGAATCTTTTTACAAAAAGGGAGGCCGGGTGCTGGCACTGGATGAAGTCCATAAATATCCGAACTGGGCGATGGAGGTCAAGAATCTCTATGATTTTTTTCCTGAACTGCAGATCATTTTCACCGGGTCTTCTATCATCGACATCGCAAAAGAAGAAGGCGACCTCAGTCGCAGGGCGCTATTGTACGAACTATCCGGACTGTCTTATCGTGAGTATCTGGCGATGAAGAAAATCGCCTTTTTGCCTGTCATCAGCCTCGAAGAACAAATGAAGGATCCTGCATCAGTCAGATCAATGCTACCGGATGGCTTCAGACCCTATGAACATTTTACAGACTATCTGCGATACGGATACTACCCTTATGGTGTGGAAGAACCGGCATCATTGTATCAGCGCATCAACCAGGTTATGCGCACGATCGTGGAAATAGATATGGCGGCTTTACCCACCTTCGATATTCGCAATGCACGAAAGATGTTTCAACTGATCGAAGTCGTTTCGCGTGAAGTGCCATTCAAACCGAACATAAGGGAACTGGCGGAGAAAACCGGCATACACCGAAACTCCATGAATGCATACCTGCACTATCTGGAACAGGCAAAGATCATCGCACTGCTGCATCCGGCGGGCAGCAGCACGGCGACCTTGCAAAAACCTGAGAAGATCTATTTGCAGAATACCACTTTGTTGCATGCGCTGGCCAGGGGAGAATCCATGACAGGAAGTGTACGTGAGACATTTGTGCATGCCATGCTCAGCGCCAGCCATACGCTCACCGCTCCAAAAAAAGGCGACTTCCTGGTGGACGATAAATACACATTGGAAGTGGGCGGCAGCTCGAAAGACGGTCGCCAGATCAGGTTACTGGACAATGCATGGTTGGTGAAGGATGGTTTGGAATATGGAAGCAAAGGGGTATTGCCTTTATGGGCCATGGGGATCGTATATTGAATCACTTTCACTTGAGGGTACAATTCGCTTGCCTGACCCGATCAGCAGAAATGCTTTTTCATATACCCTTTTTTAAGTGGCAAATAATAAAATATCCCATTTCGGGAACTTTTATATATTTTTGCATAAACTATAAATAGTTGAGGATAATTGCTAAAAAAACTTTACGAGATTTTTGGGAGGCGCATCCTGACAGTGAACAACAATTAAGATCATGGTATCAGGAAACGTCAAATGCACAATGGACTGGACCAACTAAAATCAAAATTGACTATCCGAGCGCAAGTTTTTTAGCAGACAATAGAGTGGTATTTAATATTAAAGGGAATCATTACAGACTGATTGTAAAAATAAATTACGACTATCAAATGATTTGGATTCGATTTATTGGAACACATGCTGAGTATGATAAAGTAAATGCTAATTCAATTTAAAATGAATATTAAGCCAATTAAGACAAAAAAAGATTACGAACAAGCACTTGAACGGCTTGATAAAATTTTTGATGCAAAAAAGGGAACTCAAAAGGGAGACGAATTAGAAATATTAGGCATCTTAATTGACAATTATGAAAAAGATAAATTTCCTATTGGCTTTCCAGATCCAGTTGAAGCAATTAAATTTCGAATGGAACAACTAGGTTATAACCAAACTGATTTGGCAAATGTGATTGGACTAAAAAGCAGGGCAAGTGAAATTCTTAGTCGTAAAAGAAAACTATCACTTGAAATGATCAGACAAATACATGACAGATTAAATATTCCTACAGAGGTTTTAATTCAGGCATACTAATAAAGCACATCTGCTAACATAAGGATCTGCACAATTTTAGCTCCATACTTTTGTCTATCATCTTTTGGTATTGCTTATCAACTTAACTAATTTGACTCTTGCAAATCGCGTCTTGAAGTATGAGCATTTATCAAGCTGCATCTGATCTCTTTCCATACGATCAACCTCTTGGTAACGTCATCCTATGTTTGCGAACGACTCTCCCCCGGCTGTCATCCTGAGCGGAGCGAAGGAACTGGATGTTTGTATTGAAAACGTCTATGAAAGAAGGGGAACAGCGAAAGTCTGGTTCCTTCGCTTCGCTCAGGATGAACTATGTAGTGTGGTTGTTTTTGGTGAAGGGGGTGGGGCGGACGTATGACCATTTATCAAGCTGCAACCAATCTCTTTCCATAGGTTAAACCTCTTTGCAATGTCATCCTGAGCGGAGCGAAGGAACTGGATGTTTGTATTTATGTAAGGCGTCATTATAGAAGTAAATGCAACATCGAAAGTCCGGGTC
>JBIKIB010000446.1:0-3042 GCA_044361845.1 Chitinophagaceae bacterium
AAAATAATATAACTAAAAATGCGGTAAAACTTAGTATGCCAGTAGAAATATTTTTGGTACTTAGGGCATACAATATGTAAGTAAAAACTGAATATTCAGTCAATATATATATACTTAAAATTGTATCGTAAAAGGTATCAGAATTTTGTTCGTTAACGATAGCTGGTAAGAAATTGGTTGTAATTATTTGCGTTAAACCAAAAAGGGGGAGCAAAATAAATAATCTATATTTCCCTATTTTATTAAAATTTATCAACAATACAGCTAAATACCAAAGCATCAATCCAACAAGAATCAATGAAGATGCACCCCCTATTAACAATTTTATCCATTTTATTGATATTGTAACCATGTTCAAATAAAATTAAACTTTGCTTTTTTGATCTAAAAAGTGTTTTAACGGTAATAAAAGGGAAAAACACATTTTTGGATATCTGAATGTTCAGCCAGTACTACTCGCTACGTAAAAACCACATCCTCCCCCTTTAAATCGGGCAATAATACTACACGAGTTTATCAATTTTTCTCGTAAAATTGCATTCCAATAACATCCAATCCTTGTAAACCAGATAATTATGTTCCCCAATTTCAGTTCCGAACTGTCCGGCGACCAGATCCGGGTGGTCATTGCCGATGACCATATCCTTTTCAGGGCAGGCGTAAAAACCGCACTCTCGATGCAGCGGGACATTACCATTGTTGGAGAGGCTGACAATGGATTGCAACTGCTGAATCTTCTGAAGCATATTACTCCTGATGTCATTTTACTGGATATCCAAATGCCCATCATGGACGGTATGACGGCACTGCCTGAAATCAAAAGGTTGTATCCTGACCTGAAAGTTGTCATGTTGACGATGCACAATGATCACTCCATGATTTCCCGTCTTTTGGAATTAGGTGCCAATGGTTACCTGACCAAGAATTCCGATTCAGAAGTCATTTATGAAGCTGTTCGGACCGTTTTTGAGAAGGAATATTACATCAATCACTTGACGAACAAGGCGTTGATCGAAGTACTTCGGAAGCCAAGGTCGACACCAGCTCCGGGTGATATTAAACTCTCCGAGAAAGAGATCACCATCCTCAAGCTCATGTGCGAAGAAAAAAGTACCAAAGAGATCGCAGATCTGGTCGACCTCAGTCCAAGGACGGTGGAAGCCATCCGGGACAAGCTTAAAACCAAGACGGGAGCGAAGTCTGTCGCCGGACTTGTCATGTATGCCGTAAAAAGTGGCATCATGGGTAGTAAATAGGACCACTCGTTCAACATTCGACCCCTGAGTTTGTTAAGTATCCATGAATAGTCAGATACCGACCATCAACGTCTTCTGGTTTCGGCGCGACCTGCGATTTCATGACAATGCAGCGTTGTACCATGCGCTGCGTTCAGGTGATCCGGTAGTTCCCATTTTCATATTCGATACAGAGATCCTGGATGATCTGGATGACCGTGAGGACCGTAGGGTGGAGTTCATCCACCATGCTTTGTCTGAGATGCAACAAACCCTGTTGGGCATTGGATCTTCGATGGAAGTCTTTCACGGAAAGCCCTTTGATGTCTTCAAGAAAATGTATGATCGTTACAGGATCGGTAAGGTCTACACCAACCATGACTATGAACCATACGCCCGTGGCCGTGATAAAGCCATTGGGAACTTTTTGCAAGGGCAAGGCACGGAGTTCATCACTTATAAGGACCAAGTGATTTTTGAGAAGTCTGAGGTCGTGAAGGATGATGGTCTTCCTTATACAGTTTTCACCCCCTATAGCCGTAAATGGCGAGCCTTGCTGGCCAACACTGGTTTAGCGGTTTTCCATACCGAAGCACATTTTGATGCTTTTTTCCGGCAGGCAGAACAAAAAATCCCGACTTTGTCACAGATAGGGTTTCGATCCCGGGGGCTTCCTTTTCCTTCCAAAGAAATCCGGGATGCGTTGATCGTCCGGTATGGCGAAGACCGGAATTTCCCCGGTATTCCTGGTACTTCAAGGCTCGGTGTGCATTTGCGTTTCGGAACCATCAGCATCAGGGAACTGGCGCGAAAGGCAATGTCGCTCAATGAAACATTCCTGAGTGAGCTCATCTGGCGGGATTTCTACCATATGATCTTATGGCATTTCCCAAGGGTGGGCGAGGGAAAGGCTTTTAAGCCAGCATACGAGCAGATCGGATGGCGTAATAATGAAGATGAGTTCGCAAGATGGTGTGCTGGTACAACAGGCTATCCTATCGTGGATGCGGGCATGCGCGAACTCAACGCAACGGGATTCATGCATAATCGGGTTCGTATGATCACCGCCAGCTTTCTCACCAAGCATCTATTGATCGACTGGCGGTGGGGCGAAGCATATTTTGCCGGGAAGTTGCTTGATTTCGACCTGGCGGCCAATAATGGAGGTTGGCAATGGGCGGCCGGGAGCGGATGCGATGCGGCACCTTATTTCAGGGTGTTCAATCCGACATTGCAGATGGAGAAATTCGACAAGAAGGGAACTTACTTACGCCAATGGGTACCTGAATATTTCGAGATGAATTATCCCCAGCCCATGGTGGAACATTCGTTCGCCCGGAAGCGTTGTTTGGATGCTTATGGTGCGGTGTTGAAGCCTGCGGAATGACAAAAAGTATTGTTTGTCTTTCTTCCTATTTTGCTCAAAGGAACACTTCGAAAGAGCCGCCAAGAGGTTGAGGATGCAGCGTGCTTCCTGCCTCAAGGATCTTCCAAACCGCCGATCTTCCTTCTTTTCCCAATGAGAGGCTATATTTATTCACGTACAGGTCGATGTGTTGTCGCATGACGGCTTCATCCATTTCCTGTGCGTTCTTACGAACATATTCCGGCAATGTAGGGTAATGTGCGAATGCATATTCAAGGCTTCGTCGGATGACCCTATCGGTTTTCGCCATGACCTCCGGTGCGATATCCCTCCGCATGACGATGCCACCCAGAGGGATGGGATGTCCTGTGTTCTGTTCCCATATTTCTCCCAGGTCAGCCAGTTTGACAAGTCCTTTAGAAGCATACGTGAAGCGGTTTT
>JBIKIB010000445.1:0-3042 GCA_044361845.1 Chitinophagaceae bacterium
ATCTGCAGTCTGACAGGTGTTGTGATCAATCAGTTGTTGTTCATCAAAGGTCTTTCCATGACATACTCGACCCACGCTTCTTTGATGCAGCTATCGACGCCTATCATGATCACGATCGTGGCTTTTTTCTTTCTTGGGGAGCGGGTAACCTTTTTGAAAGCGATCGGGTTGCTGCTTGGCATCAGCGGGTCATCCTTGCTGATCCTGAGCAAAGAGCATCAGGGCAGTGGAACGCAAGTGATGCTCGGTAATATCCTGATTTTGCTGAATGCCATTTCCTATGCTTTTTATTTTGTGTTGGTGAAACCCCTCATGACTCAATACACCCCTTTACAAGTGATCCGCTGGGTATTCACTTTAGGCTCGATGGTCATCATTCCATTGGGATGGTCGGAGTTCATCGAAGCGCCATGGTCTGCTTTCAGCACGACCGACATTGCAGCCATCTCGTTTATCGTATTGGGTGCCACTTTTCTTGCTTACCTGTTCAATATGTTTGGTCTCCGGCATTTGAAGGCATCCGCCACGGGCTCTTATATCTACCTCCAGCCCATCATTGCGGCTATGGTGGCGATGCTTTTTTTGAGTGAACCTTTTACGACAGCGAAAGCCGTCTCCGGAATGCTCATATTCTCCGGGGTTTTTTTAGTGAATCTCCGAAGCTGATCATTTGGATGGGTCAGATTTTCTGCAGGCCGTGTGAACGATCATACATCCGTTCATAATTCTGATTATTCGTACATGTATTTTTGAGTTAATATTGAAGAGCATATCAGATTAACCAAAAGAAAAAAAACATGAGAAGAATCCTGCTATCGCTTTGGTGTTGCTGTATCAGTCTGCTACTGTATGCTCAACCGACTTTTCCGGTGAACGGTGTCGCCGATACGCGTGACATCATGGTTGCTTTCACGAACGCAACGATTGTTCGTGACATCAACACTACACTGAAAGCAGCCACCATGGTGATCCGTGATGGCAAGGTCATGGCCATAGGGAATAATGTGGTCATCCCGACTGCTGCCATTGTCATTGATTGTAAGGGCAAATTCATCTACCCTTCGTTCATCGATATTTTTGCTGATTATGGCATACAAGCTCCCCTGCGTGCGTCAGGCATGTCATTTTTCAGTGCACAACTCATTTCCAATCAGAAAGGGGCATACGGCTGGAACCAGGCGATCCGTTCTGATGTGGAAGCAGCCCGATTGTTCAACGTCGATGAGGCAAAGGCAAAATCCTTGCGTGACCTGGGTTTTGGCACTGTCCTCACCCATCAGAAAGACGGCATTGCACGGGGAACCGGTGCGGTGGTCACCCTCGCCAACATGAAGGAAAACCTTGTTATCCTGAAAGAAAAAGCTGCTGCGCTTTATTCTTTCAGCAAGGGGATCAGCTCACAAAGCTATCCAAGTTCATTGATGGGTACGACATCTTTGCTGCGTCAGACGTACATCGATGGAGCCTGGTACAAGACCAATCCTTCCAAAGAAGGGATGAATATCACCCTTCAGGCATGGAACAATTTGCAATCATTGCCTCAGATATTCGATGCTTCAGATAAATGGAATGTGTTGCGTGCTGATCGGATCGGTGATGAATTCGGGGTACAATACATCATAAAGGCAGGTGGAAATGAATACCAGCGCATCTCTGAGATGGCTGCCACCAAAGCCAGTTTTATCCTGCCGCTGAATTATCCCATGACCATGGATGTCGATGATCCAAACGATGCAAGGTTCGTTTCTCTTGCAGACATGAAGCATTGGGAACTGGCACCTTCCAATCCGGCCGCTTTTGAAAAAGCCGGTATCCCTTTCTGCCTTACTACGGCGGAACTCCGCGATCTGAAGTCGTTTTCCGCTAACCTTCGCAAGGCCCTGGAAAACGGACTTTCAGAAAAATCCGCGATGGATGCCTTGACTGCCGCCCCAGCCCGGATCCTGGGCATTTACGACCAGGTCGGGAGTTTGGACGCCGGTAAGCTCGCCAACTTCATCATCACGTCAGGTCCTGTCTTTCAGGAGGGTACACAGATCCTGCAGAACTGGGTGCAGGGCACGAAATATGGAGTGAGAGAAGAAAACTGGTACGATATCAAAGGAATATATGACCTGAATGTACAGTCTGCCCGGGGATCATCCTCCTATGCCGTGGAGGTGAAGGGGTCCAATTCCGCCAATATCATCGGAAAGGATACTATCTCCGCTCGATTCACCCATGATGGGAAAATGGTGAAGTTGAATTTCTCCCCGGAGAAAAAATCAAAGGGTCAGATCCGTTTGAGCGGTGTCAGCAATGGGGATAGCTGGAATGGTTATGGTGAGGATTCAGCCGGCAACAAACTGACATGGACAGCCACGCCTAAAAGTCCGGCAATGGCCAGGGCAGATGCGGATAGAAAAAAGCCTGTTGTAACATCAGGTAATGTGACTTATCCCTTTTTGCCTTATGGCTGGGAGGTGAAACCTGTACAGGAAGATCTATTGATCCGAAATGCCACAGTTTGGACCAGTGACGCGCAAGGTAAGTTGGAAAACGCTGATGTGTTGGTGAGGGGTGGTAAGATCATACAGGTCGGTAAGGGGATTGTTGATGCTAAAGCAAAAGTCATTGACGGCACAGGCAAACATATCACCGCCGGTATCATCGATGAACATTCGCATATCGCGGCAGCATCGATAAATGAAGGTGGGCAGTCGGTCACATCAGAAGTGCGCATCGCCGATAACCTCAATCCGGATGATATAAATATCTATCGGCAGCTTAGCGGTGGTGTTACTACCTCACACATACTTCATGGCAGTGCCAACACCATCGGCGGCCAGACGCAACTGATAAAGCTGCGCTGGGGTGCAAGTGATGAGGAACTCAAATTCAATGGGGCGCCCGGTTTCATCAAATTCGCCCTTGGGGAGAATGTCAAACGTTCATCATCAACTCAAGGCAATATCCGATTCCCCGATACCCGCATGGGCGTGGAGCAGGTGCTGGAAGATGCCTTCATCAGGGCAAAGGCATACGAACAGGAGATCAAGCGTG
>JBIKIB010000447.1:0-3039 GCA_044361845.1 Chitinophagaceae bacterium
CCATGAGATTGGTGAACAATCGAATGTTCAAATCAGGATTGGCTGCAGAAAATCCATAAACCATGAATCTAAATGCCTGAAAAGCGATGATAATGGTCAAGTATTTATTGATCAGCAACTGGCCGTGCAGCGTGTTTTTCCCCTGGATGGAGGTCACACAAATAAAGCCCAGGGTAGCTGTTATGAACAATACAACTGTGGAAAGCATGATGCTCAAAGGTTTATTCGGCAGCCTGCATGTGGGCCGTATTCCATGAAAAATAAAGCCGAAATTATATATAATTTCCAGGCTTGAATTTGGCAAATACATTTCAAAAACCGAAAATATCCTTTCAAAAAGGCTGAAACAAGCTTTAAAATGACATGAAACCAAGTTTTGACGTAAAACGGGTGCACACTTTCTGATCACCATCCGAGCATCTTGCGTTCTGACAAATCAGTTCGATCTACCCATTGTTTGGGAATAATCCGGAGAGCTTTTTTGAGCATGAATGATCTGAAGTGTTGCCGAAACTTCATTCAAAAAGCTGGCATCTGCTTAAGCATTAGCCCAAAGGAGGAATGCTGTTTTTTTTGCATTTGGATCACTATGGGTTTTTACCTGCGCATATGTATATACCGATTGAAAAGTGTACCGGATTCCGGGTGAAAAGTGTACCGCGTGTCCGCTTTCAATGATGTTGGTAGTTGACGCTAACCAATAATCTAAAAGCAAATCACAATTCAGTAGAATCAGGTGCTACTCATTGTCTGAAAATAGTGCCTGTTTTTATGGAAAGAGGCCGTATCAGGATCGCTTTTGATTGGGCCTCTTTTTGACCAGGGATGCCATCATGGTACCGACTGGCTCCTCCCGAATGTCATCGGCCAGTTAAGCCAGCACATGGATCATCATTTCATCGACCGGGCAGTTGCCACATCCTCCTTTTTCACCGGCGCGGCCCGGTTTCCGAAGGAGTTCCGGATATGATTGACGAGTTCGGCGGCATCCTCATCCCGCAGGAATGAAAATGCCGGCATGATGTTGTTGTACGATTTTCCGGACACCTGCATGGCACCCTGAGCGCCGTTGAGGATGATGCGGATGAGCCGCATGCTGTCACCTGTCACCCACTCCGACCCGGCGATGGGTGGAAAGCGGAGTTCATCACCCTTCCCGTCGCGCTGATGACAGGAAGCGCAATAGGTATTGTAGAGTTTGGCGCCGGGAACTGCCTTCTCGAGGAACAGGTTGTCTGCCACCTCATCCGGGGTCTTCAGGTTCGTTCTTTGCTTGCGGGCTTCCATCTTCTGCAGTTGCTGTTCCTTGAAGTCGCCCCCCCCTTTGTACATGATGCGCCAGATCTTGCCCTTCCTGGAATCGGAGACATACAGCGACCCGTCGGGGCCTTCTGCCAATCCCATCGGGCGGTATCTTGCATCACTGGTATTCACGATGGTATCCACGCCTGCGAAACCGTCGGCGAAGACCTCCCATTTCCCGGATGGCCTGCCATCCTTGAACGGAACGAAACACACGAAATATCCGGCCTGCGGGTACGGGGAACGGTTGGTGGAACCGTGAAAAGCGACGAATGCGCCTTCCCGGTACCTTGCAGGGAACTGATCGCCGCTGTAGAAGATCATGTCATTCGGTGCCCAATGACCGGGGAAGGCCTGGACCGGTAGGTCCTGTGTCGTATCGGGGGATACCTTACGGCCGTCACCACCGTATTCGGGAGCCAACATGTTGGCACCGGTTTCCTGGTCATAGTAAGCATAAGGCCATCCATAATCGTCGCCTTCCATTACCTCGAGCATTTCTTCGGCGGGCAGTAATGCATTCTGCCAGGGTGAGAAGCGGTCCGGCCACAACATGTGGAGATTGTCCCGGCCGTGCTGCATGGCATACAGCTTTCGCTGGGAGGGATGCCAAGCAATGCCGACGACGCTTCTGATGCCGGTGGCATATCGCTGGCCGTCGCGCTGTGTCAATCCGATGCGATCGGCCGGGAAGCGCCATATGCCACCATGCAGTTCACGCTCCGGACATGGCATGATACCCGGCGAACGCGGAGTGCCCCCCGGAGTCACGGACATATCTGAGCATGCATTCGAAGGCGAGCCGAAGGGGACATACATATACCCTTTGTCGTCAAAAGCGACCGGCTTGGTGATATGCCAGTGCGAACCATGCGGATGGTCGTCGGTCAACACCGTCTCCACCGGGGTTTTGGGTATCAATTCACCGGGTACCAGGCGCTGACGGTAGATCACCTTCTCGGAACTGTAGTACAGATATCCCTTGTGGATGCGCATCTCCGTTGCAAGGCTGCCGTCGTTCGGATAGTCACCGAACCGGACGATGGTATCGGCACGGCCATCGCCGTTGGTGTCCCGCATCGCCACATTGCCAGAATCGCCTTCGTTGATCCGGAGTTTCACGTACACATCACCGTTGCTGTTCACTGCCAGGTGCCTTGCCGGCCCGCAGCTGTCCGCGACCACGAGGGCTTCAAAGCCATCAGGCATGAAAAGTCCGCCATTGTCCGCATCACCGCGCAGGGCCCTGCGGCCGCAGGCGTTCAACAGAAATACCAGCACGATCCAAAGGATTGTTTTGGGCGAATTGATATGCATGTTTTTACTTTTCATTTTTCCTGACCGTTCACCCGGCCTCTGCTCCACGACTGGGACAACCTGCCCTGCAGGTCCCAGATGATACGGCCCTCACGGATGGTCATTTCCACCACGAGGTTCCGACGACCCCTGATGCGTTCACCACCTGCATCCTGAAAGCCGAATCGCCCCTTTTCCATCCTAAGAACGGCTATGTCGGCGATGGAGCCCTCTGTCAAATGGCCGAGATCCTGCCGTCCGATCGCCTGGGCAGGACCCCAGGTGGCCCGTTCAATGGCCTCACTTAGCGTCATGCCCATCGCCATGCATTTGGACAACACATTGGGGAGTGACTTCATACTGCCGGCGATGCTGGACCGGTGGAGGTCGGTCCCCAGGGTATTCGGCAGGAATCCGGACCGGATGGCCGGAATGGCCTGA
>JBIKIB010000111.1:0-10217 GCA_044361845.1 Chitinophagaceae bacterium
ACAAAGCGCAATCCATCAAGCCATCCGATGTGGATCAATCAGACTTCGACAGAATGAAGGCGATGGCACAGACCGTCACCATCCCCATCCGCTCGCAATTCCGCGTAAGGGGAGGCACTGATTATGTCGATTACATCGACAGGCTCCTGCATGGCAGAATGAAACCGACGGCAAAGATGCCCTTCATGAAGGGCTATGAGTTTGTTTTTTTCGATTCACTTGCCGATATGATCGCCTTGCTCGATGAGCGGGAGAAGGAATACGGACTCTGCCGAATCGTCGCCGGCTATGCATGGAAATGGGTCAGCAAAGGCGGTGCCCCCCATGACATAGAAATCGGCCAAGTGAAACTTAAATGGAACAGTGTAGACAAGGACTGGGTCAATTCCCCCAATGCCCCCAAGGAGGTCGGCTGCATCCATACCACGCAGGGATATGATCTGAATTATACGGGCGTCATTTTCGGCCATGAGGTATCATACGACCCCGCTACCCGACAGATCGTCGTCAGGGAGGAACATTATCACGACCGGAACGGCAAGCAATCCATCAGTGATCCGGAAGCATTGAGATCATATATCATAAACATCTACAAAACGCTCATGCTTCGCGGCATCAGGGGAACCTATGTTCATGTCTGCGACCCTCACCTGCGGGACTATCTTGCCAAACACATCCCCACAGCCAGCAACTATTCCGACAACGATCTTTTGTCGATGGCTGCGGAAAATTGACAAGCCAATACAGCAGTTCATCCCGATGGATGCACGCCGATGCCGTAAGAAAGACCGACACCCATCTGCGCGGCATGCCCTCCGCAAAAATGCTGCATTGACCAAACCTCTGATTGCTTTGTTCCCATCCATGAGATGTGTTGGAGCATTTGATCCCATCGCATGACATCCACCCTTTTGTCACTTGCCCATCTTATATCCATACGCCGTTACAACATCGTCCCTTTCAACGGCATGGCTACCGGATGATGAAGCCACCGCTTCGTGACAAAACGTAGCGATGATCTGCAACCTCCTACAACCAAGGGATCTTCAACGTTTTTGTTAATGATCTCCAAAATAATCTGCTTTGTACATTGATGACAAATCGGGTTCGTTTTTTGCATGCACAACGATGGCTACACTGAAATGTACCGTTCATCATTTCTTCCCGTTTCCGAGGGATCACGACAGCATCATTTCCATGCGGGCCATTTCCTTTCTAAAAAAACCATCTGCATGCGCAACCGCCTGATTGCCTTTTTACTGCTGACAGCAATCTTATTTCAGCATCCATGCGCGGCATCGGAATCAAATCCTTTCAGCCGCTTCTCTACACAGTGGGACGAACCCATTTTTCATCCTGCGAAGCCCATCGTACAGGAGTTCGTCAATCCGGCGGAAAGAGAATTCCTGCACATGGTCAACCTGGTACGCATCAGTCCGAGACTCTTCAGTGAGACGATTCTGCTGCCATATGCCAGAAAGAACGGAAAGCTCGGTCAGGCATCCATATTTCTGCATCGCTCCAATCTGGTCTACAACCTGCGATCGATTCAAGTCAGCCTTTTCCACAAGTATGTCGCAAGCCTGCAGCTTCAAAGCATGTCGCAAGCGAAGGACACTGCGGCAGATGGCATTGGGCAGCTCAGCGCGCTTGCAAGATCCGAAGTAAGAAATTTCACATGGAAACGAACGCAGACGGGCGATCCGCTGGAGATTCTGCTGCAAATGCTGGTCGACGATAGAGAGATTGCAGACCCACTGCTCGAGATGCTCTTGGGAAAGGGGAATACGGCAGGCATTTTTATAAGAGAAAAAAAGGAAAATACTTTCGTCACGGCAATTGTAAGCGACACCATGTCGATGGAACAAGCGCTAAAGATGAATATGCCCGATTTATGCGATTACAATACCATGGAACCGATCTCATTTTTGGAATTCAAGCGGGATACGACAGATCTCTTCTTGAAGATATTATGTGACCGATACCCGGAAGTCAAGGATCCCGTGTATAAACTCGTTGATGAGGCGGAATACGCAAGGATCAAGGACAGTGCCGTGAAAAATCATCTTTCCATCGAAGACAAAAGCTTCAAACATACATTACATATTGAGGGTGAAGAAATGACTGATCCGCAGTCTTATATTAACTATTCCCATAGTGACTTAAGTTATAAAACTCGGAGCGGAGATGTGCATTATGGGGACGATGCGGAACAGCCTATATTTATTTATTACCTAAATCGCCAGACGAGCCCATGCAAAAATTCGATGTACTTTAAGATCGGATTCATGCGTTCTTTGGAACCCTTCCTGCCTTACCCTCCCGACAGCATAGGACGGATCAATCCCGCAAATATCGATTTTTCGAAAGTCGACAGTTTTGCAAGTTCATTGCGTGTCGAGGACACAAGACAACTGGCAAATAAACTGACGCGACCATTAAGGGTGAGGTAACCGTCTGCTGCCAGGTTACCCGCCGTGAGGTTGAGGGTTGCCAAGATGCGCTGCATGCCTCCGGTACAGGTGGCGGTGCCGGCTGACTTGTTCAGCTTTAGGTTGGTGATGGTGCCCGTGCCGAAGACCGACTGCGCAGCCGCTCCGCTAAGGGTAAGGAAGTCGATTGTTCCGTTATTGTTGAGGTTCTCCTGCACCTACAGGTCGTCGGGGGACATCACTTTGATCGCCTCGCCGGCGTGGACGTAGAACTGGGCAGGTGCGGACAGGACGATAAAATTGAAAAAGAGAGAACAGATTATAAAAAAATATTGTTGTCCTAGATGATTGAAAATTAGTTAAATCCCTGTCTTAAAAGCCTTCTTAATCCTCAAAAGTTGATGATAGCTTGAAAACAGAGGGGTGTTTTTTCTTTGTGCTTTTTTTTGAGTGGCGTATCAGGCTTTGCTCTTATTCTTTTCTGCTTGTATTTTTCTATAATGGCGGCAATGCCAATGTAGTTCATTAGGTGTAGGCTAACAATGGAAGCCAATATTGAGAAGGCCATTTGCGCCTTATTTTCATTGAATAAAACCTGCAATAATATAAGTTGGATAAAACGGTGATACTGACCCCCTCAAGGCTTTAATGCAAAGAACAAATGGCGACTGACAATTTTACCGTTTTTTTCTCAATGTTTCACCTTTCAATTCGATTTGGTGAGACGTATGTACCAGCCTGTCCAAGATAGCATCAGCAACGGTACTTTCACTCATTACATCGAACCAGCTTGCCGCTGGCAATTGACTGGCAATAATTACCCGGGCATAAACGAGTTTAACCAGATTTTCGACGAGCGACTTATCTCTTGGGCTTGCAACGCGGGTAGGGAGTATGGTGATGCCATAGTGGTTGCAAAAATCCTTCAGCGCCTTGTTCAGTTCCGGGTCATATATGTTGGCACGTATTACGGCAGGTTTAAGGTTGTCAGGAACCAGTATGACAGGCGATCCTCCGAGGAACTCAAGGCATTTGATTAGCGCATAGATGAAGTCTTCGATTCGCTGGCTTCTGACCACTATGGCGAACGCATAATCAGAAAAAGGAAGACAGGCCACAAAGACAGGACACTCGATGCATTCACCGGTAAAGGTGTCGACATAAGACAATTTGTGGCCGGCAAAATCGACATACAATTTTTCGGCAGGTGTGTAACTGAGTACCATGGCTGGCTTCCGCGCAACAAGTTGCTGGCGCAGGTGAAACGCAAATTGAGTGAGTCCATATCCGTCTGGCACATCTGCTATGTACTCCTCCCACAAGAGCTTCTGAGTTACACCTTTACGTTTTAACTCGGCAGCATAGTAGTCCTATCTGGTTTTTATGTATTCGTATCGTTCATCCTTGTAGGCTGGATTACCCCCATGGAAAATCAATTCCAAGGCGGGATCATCCAATGATAGCAGTTCTTCAATAGGCTTATTAAGGCTTATGATGCGTGCCAAATATGACTTCACCGTATTCTTGCTTATGCCGAGATTACGGGCTATGAACTTGATTTTATTACCTTGTCGTTGCAATAGCAGCAGCTGTTTTACCTGACTCATGGGTTTATTTTTTTCGGCCATATGAAGAGTTTTATGTAAAATAAAACTCGAGAAATAAAATCTTATCGAAAAGGGGTCAATATGCTCCGCAAAGCATTTATTATTAGTTTGGTTTAAACAAGAATCATGGGGTCAGCATGTACCGATTTATAGATGCAGACCCGTTGGTAACCATCATAAACGACCCCCCCTTTTCACTTTAGAAAAAGGGGGTCAATATCCGCCGTTTTGACAGATATCAATTGACGATCAAATCATCGTTTCTTGTACACGTAGGGGGGCAACATGCTCCATTTTCTCCAACCGGAATAATCCGGCCAAAAAATGAATCAAAATAAGACTGCTCTAAAAATGCCTATTTTAGAGAGTCCATATAAAAAACAAAAATGAAAAGAAGACAGTTTGTTGGGTTTATTGGTAATACGAGCCTGTGTTTACTGGCTGGAAAATTACCAGCATATGCCACCGGGAAGAAATCCGATCCCGCTTCGGAATTCCTTTTTGTGGAGGCGGAACAGTTCCTAAACCATGGTGGGTGGGAATTGGATCAGCAATCGATGGATCAGATGGGGTCACCCTATTTGCTGGCGCATGGCCTGGGAATACCTGTGGCAGATGCCACCACCAAAGTTGAATTTCCCTCTGCCGGCACGTACAGGGTGTGGGTGCGCACACGAGACTGGGTAGCACCCTGGAACGCACCCGGTGCGCCCGGTAAGTTTCAACTGAAGATCAATGGGAAAGCCCTGGAAGAGACATTTGGTACCAAAAGCGCCTCATGGCACTGGCACGATGGCGGTATGGTGCGTGTGACCAGAAAGTCTACCCTTGCATTGCATGATCTGACTGGCTTCGAAGGACGCTGTGAAGCCATCCTGTTTTGTAAAAACACTGAGTTCGAACCGACGAATGACATCGAAAAACTCACGGAGTTTCGGCGAAAACTGATTGGGATGCCCGATAAACCGGAAGAATTCGGCGAGTTCGATCTCATCATATCGGGAGGTGGATTGGCGGGTACCTGTGCGGCCATTTCCGCTGCAAGGAATGGAGTCAAAGTGGCGCTCGTGCAAGACCGGCCGGTCCTTGGAGGAAATGGAAGTTCAGAAGTGCGTGTATGGCCAGAGGGTCATACGAACAAGTCCCTTTTTCCTCATGTGGGTGACATTGTAAATGAAATTCTTCCCCCCATCGTCAAAGGTCCGGGAGAAGTGTTCAATGGTGTGGCAGCCAACTATTATGATGATGCGCTGAAAATAAAAGTTGTCAAGGCTGAACCCAACATAACCCTACTGTTGAACCACAGGGTGATCACGGTGGAAACGGAAAAAGATGTCATTAAATCGATCACCATTCAAAGTACGCTGACCTCCCGACAGCTCAGATTGAGGGGGAAATTATATTCAGACTGCACCGGAGATGCGACCATCGGCTTTAAAGCCGGCGCAGATTTCGAATACAAGGTCGAACAGTTGATGGGGAGCTCCAATCTTTTCAATGTATTGGATGTGACAAATAAAGAAGATGTACTGGCTTGTGAGTGCAAAGACAAAAGCGCTCTGGCCATGAAATGTGAAGTCGGAGACTTTGATCAACCGTTCCCACGATGCCCATGGGCGTTGGACTTGTCTGACAAGCCATTCCCCGGCAGAAAAGGGGTGAAAACATTTGGAAAGGATGGTCTTGATTCTTTCGCCAACATGTGGTATTGGGAAAGCGGCTTTAATAAGGATCAGGTGACAGAAATTGAACGCATCCGCGACCACAATTTCAGGGCCATGTATGGAGCATGGGATGTATTAAAAAATGTTGACAACATGTACCCGAAACACCGGCTGGGATGGGCCGCCTTCATCGCCGGGAAACGGGAGTCAAGGCGTTTAATGGGGGATGTCGTGCTGGACGCAAAGGATTTCAAAGAGCAGCGGAAATTCGAAGATGCCGCATTCCCGTGCTCATGGCATGTCGATCTCCACACGCCAAAAAAAGAATTCAAGGAAGGATTCGAAGACATGGAGTTTGTATCAGATTATACCCGGGGAAAAGAATACCAATACGGTGGTGAATATTGGGCTCCGTACAGGGCATTATACAGCAGAAACATAAAAAATCTGTTCATGGCAGGCCGATGCATCAGTGTAACCAAAACCGGACTCGGTCCTGTAAGGGTCATGAAAACTTGCGGGATGATGGGAGAGGTAGTGGGGAAAGCCGCTGCAATTTGTATCAAGCACAATGCACTTCCCAAAGAGGTTTACACCAAACACCTGTCAGCATTACAAGCACTTTTGCAAATGCCGGGGAAATCAAATGACCCTTCCATAAAAAGTTAAAAAGCATTCTGCATCGAGTGTCGCTCAGCATGCCGGTTGTGCGAAAACGCATCGAACACCTCGCGTAACGCTGAGTTGATGCTCACTCGAAAGATACGGTATGGTACCTTTTACTGACAGGCTCCCTGTTCTTGTCGACCGCTTGAGTGAGTGACCTTGATCAGTGCATGGCGATCCCTGCAACAGAAACCTTGTGGAGTCAGAGTGGGTTTGCAAACATGGGATTGCTCGGGCGGTCACCGTGAAGAGGATACTGTCTAAAAGGTTGTGGAAAAATCCTGTACCCTATTGTTGTGTCAACATCCATTTCAACAGTTCAAGATTGTTATTCTTCTTGCAAACCTTCAAAAGCGAATAGTAGGTTTCGTCGCAGTAGTACTTTTGCAAAAGCTTGGTTTTCTGAACATTTTCAAGCCTTGAATATCCAATCCCCCATATCATCGTTATCTTTCTGTTCTTATCCAGCTCATTGAAAAATTGTTCCCGCATCTTTTTAAAATCGGGCACGGAAATGGATAAATCGACGTTGAAATCCGTGTACACATCATAAAACCTTCTCGAAAGGTTCAATTCGGGTGACGTAAGATTTGTCCTATCATCATCAGAGAAGAATCCCTTCGGCGGGTCGAAGGATGACAGGGTGCTTGGAGGGAAATAATCACTCAGTTCACGCCGGATCAAATCATTCGCATCCAACTCATCGAAATAATGTCTGATGGCCTTCTTGTCAGTCAGATTCAGATGTTCAAAGTCATCTAAAAGTGTTTGCTCGTCAATTTCAAATTCAGGTTCCTTGTCAATGATCCAACTCAATAATTCACCCCTTCTGCCCCTGTACTTCCCGTCGAGATAGTTGTTGCCGGCCCAGGTGCTTATGACGTCAGACATCACAGGGTAGCGCAATACTCTGTTCAGGATGGTTTCCGACACATCCACGTGTGCGCATAACCACATTTCAGCCGACGGCCAAAGTTCAATGCCATTCAGGGTTCTGTTGCACATCCTTCTTGCCTGTTCGATCTGATTGGATGAAATGCGTGTGCTTGACTCGAACATCTTGCGAAACAGGTCGAATAGCTGGACTTTGAGATCGCGGGAAAGCTGAAAATGCTTTTCACTGATGGGCGTTTTCTCGTAGCCGGTTGAACCGCGATGGGCGACCAAAAAATATTGCTTGATGCATACCAGGAGAGACAGCCTGTTGATGCGATGGTCAGCATTCCATAGATCATTGGCGAGTGTCAACAAATGCCCGAACACGCGACTGTTGAATTGATAATCCCTCAAATGATCCCTGACCTGGAGAAAATCTGCATACGTAATGATCAGATCATCCTTTGGGAATGGCACTTCCATTTTCGTGATGGCCTTCCGCAACTCCTGACTTCGGTTTTTTTTCATGTGAAAAGATGATGAGTGGTCTTTTCAGAAAAAGTGCTTTTCCATGCTGCGCATGATATCGATGTATCAGAAAAAACTGATTTCTGTTTCAGGGTAAAATGCATCTGCATGGTAAAGTATGGAATCCATTTAAAGGTATATTTTTATTTCAGTACCTTTTCAAAGTAAAAAGATTCATGCCGTTCCATATAATTAGCTTAGGCTGATGAACTGTCTGAGAAGCCATTGAAAACAAGGCATCCATCGATGCTGGGTATCATCTGTACTGCGGAAAATACAACATGTTAAAATTTGGAATTCTCGGATTCAGGGAATTGCCAAATGCCGACAACATATAAACCATTATAAAAATAAAATGATTTTCACGCATGTGAAGCGGTCCAACCCATCAAATGGTTGTTTCTATTTCCTTCTCAATGATTAATTTTATAGCCATCAAGTGTCTACCTATGATCCTCCCCCTGGACGAGCAAATATCTGTTGCCAAACTGGCGTCGGTCTTCAATAACACTGTAGCGACCTATAAATTCTATTGGTTTCTTTCCATCATAGAAGCATCGGAGGAAGGTATGTCTGAAATTCCAAAGAGAGCGCTTTTTGCACGTATGATCAGTCTTTCCTGGTACACCATCCACTATTTTCATGTTTCATTCGGCAAACAGGATCTGCTCCAGCAAGCCAGTCAGGAGATCAGGTTCCTGGAGAATATCAATGTTGACGAACGCAAAGAGGGTATCCTCCATCGCATCATACAATCCTCTTCGGATGCAACCGGAAAACTGCTTGATCATTTCGACAAAAATGTACCTCATAAATTCCTGAGTCCCTGGCTTGGATCAGGTCCACGCAGCGAAGTGGAGGAGATGTCGCGTTCAAGCCAGGAGAATCCACCCTATGCCCTTCGTGACAAGAACATTGTAGTATACCCGAACTGGTATGAATACTTCAGAAGAAACAGTGCCATCCTGAAAAATTTCTGTTACTGGAACCTCGCATTATTTTTACAGGCTCGTAATCCAAATGTGCCCGATATACCGGCAAAGATCATAAAACCCGTTCAGCGCAGGAATATGTCGACCCAGAAACGAAATTTCTGGGACATGGTCATTCAGCAAAACGGACCCTTCAAATGCATATACACTGGAAAAAACCTTGGCATCGGAGCATATGATATTGACCATTTCATTCCATTCCAGTATGTATCGCATGACTTGATGTGGAACCTTATTCCTGCCGACCCTGTGTTCAACACCGCCAAGAGTGACCGGCTGCCATCAATGGAACGGTTCTTCGATGATTTCTTTGACATCCACCGAAAAAGTGTGGATACCATCAGAAAGGTAGATCCCCGGAACCGATTTCTGGAGGATTATCTGTCGATCTTTCCGAGTTTAACCCTTAGCCGTTCACGCTTGCGAGATACTATTCAGCCTATGCTATCCATCGCCCATAATAACGGTTTCCAATACATGACCTGAAATGAGTGTATTCAGACAGATAGATCCAACACGTATTTTGGCGAGAACGAAGCATTTCTTTCTGATAGAAGATGGCTTCCCCGTTTCGCCCGGTCACATGCTCATCATATCAAATGCATTGAAGTGCGACTATTTCGATCTTGATGCAGATGAACGTGCAGACCTCGATGCGGCGATCCACGAAGCGAAGCGTATCATTCAAATGAAACATGAGCCGAACGGATACAATATCGGCATGAACTGCGGAGCTGCAGCGGGGCAGACGGTATTCCACTTCCACTGTCATGTCATTCCACGATATACTGGCGACATGAACGATCCCCGCGGTGGAGTAAGGCATGCGGTGGCGGGAAAGGGTTACTACTAGTAGCTTAAATGACCTGAAGATCGAAACGTTATGATTGCCGTTTAACCATTTCTTGAGAACATGAAAATTTTATTATAAATTAAATATCATCATGAAAAAAGTAACATTCCTATTGTGGATCTTCATGATCATTATTGCATCCTGTCATTCAAATAGAAGCAAATCTACTCAGGGTACTCAACGAACGGACACAACGGATATGCTGGACGGTCTGAAAAAAGTCAGGGGAAGCATTGACACCTTATTCGATCAAAGCAAGGAGAAGTTGATTGTTTTTGCGAAAGTTTCGGAAGAAGGCGAACCTATCCTTATTACTGATGGAAAATTTCCGGGTAAGGTTCACCTAACTATCAACATCCTCAAAGATAGTTCAGGAAACATCATCAGGATATCTGAAATACCATTCAGTGAGAGTGGTGACTGGATCATCATCCTAACGCACTATTTCGATAAGGCGGGAAAGACTTTCGCTCATAAAAGACAAGCGGATTTTTATAATAGCATTTGTACCGATGGTATGGCCCATGATGAGCGTGTGGAATACTACGACAGCAATAACAAACTGCTCGAAAAAACACAAACACTGGTGGATAATAAAA
>JBIKIB010000448.1:0-3031 GCA_044361845.1 Chitinophagaceae bacterium
CAGGCAAAGGTTCCGCTAAAATTTACCCGGCAAATGCTTGCTGAGAAATTTCAGGTAGGCATCGAGGTCCTTCTGTTCCAAAAGGAATGCCAGATTGTACTCCGACATAGGCACATATCTGTAATTCTCAGCCGGCAGCCAGGGGAAGATATCATTCACCGACGCGGCTTTTGCTTCCTCCAGATATTTCAGCGCCGTGATGACATCCGGGAAAGAAGATACCCTGATCAGTTTCACCTGATCATCCAGTGCAACCGTCGTGACGGTAAGGCCAAGGCTTGAATGCTTCTCGCCATTGTATCGGATCAGTGCCCTTCTCGCTTCGTTCTGGTAGACCACATCGACCTTCGATAATACCAGTACGACCATATGCGACTCATTGGGTCGGTGCAGGTAGGCTGTCGCTTTCTGATCGATAGGAGTGGGTGGTGGCGGTGGGGCGATATCCGCCACTGCGATGGTATCCTGCATGGCAGGCCTGATCTGGTTCACCTTCACCACATTGCTGTCCACCGGCAGAACGCGTGTGGTCGTATCTTTCAAAATGACCGTCCGGGATTCCGCAAAATTGATCACGGTATCTTCCGGGTATCTGCGGATATCCAATGCGGTGAGGTATGACTCTATCTCAGACCTTCTTTTCAATACATCCGCAAGCGTACCTGCCTTGACCACCATCGGCGATGCCGGGAAAAGCTCTTTGATCTGTCCGAGCGTGCTTATGGCCACACTGTCGGCACGCTGGTTGATATGGTAAATCGATTCGATATACAAGAGCTGGGCGGTCCACATACTCTTGCCATGAATGCTGTCCGCTTGCTTTTTCAGGGTGAATGCCTCTTCGAAACGGCCTTCGATCATTTTGCGGTAGATCTGTTCATATGTGGCCGTGGCGGCTTGCTGTGCTTTTGCATCCAGCTGTCTGGCGAGTCCCGGATCGTTGATGAATGTCAGGGATTTGCTGTCCTTGAAATTGCGGGTAAGATGGTCTTTGTAAAACTTCAGTTTTGCTTGGTTGCCGGCCAGTTGGTAACACAAGCAGAGGTTGAAGAGCGCCACTTCCTGGTATCCGGTTTGGGGATACCTGTCAAGCAACTGTTCGAAATAGATGACAGCTTCGTCGCACATATCTAGCCTGTCTTTGAAGAGTAAACCCAACTGCAGCAAAGATGCCTGTATCGTGTCGTTGGAGAGTTTTTTGAGCGAATCCGTGAGGGGTAGATTCTCGCGAAGTCCATCGATGCTGACATCCACGGGTTCCGACTTACTGCTGACCGGCTGTAGAGGCTGAACGACGACTTCTTCGTCAGGAGACTCCAGACTCTTCACCGTCGTTGCGTTCAGCTGGTTGTTTACGGCGAATATCCTTCGCCAGTTATCAAGATTGGGCCTTTTCCCCCACTTGGCCTGAAACTGCCGGAAGCCCTGGGATTTCAGGTTGTTGTTGTAAAAATACCATTCGCCCTTGCTCTCATTCGCCGCGAAGAGGTTCACAGGCTCACTGTCTTTGGAAGATGGCAGAAGCCCTGTCGCTCCTGTTGATGAACCCGCGGAAGGGACATCTTCTTCCATCAGCCCTTTTTCCTTTCGAAGCTTTTTTGACAATGACTTCAGATACGCTTCCAGGTCTTTTTCCGGCATGGCTGCGATTTTTTGCAGACTGTCCTCTACCCGTACATTCTCCCGGTGGAATACCAGTTCGCTGAGGATCGGTTTTCGTTCTGCCACACGGATGCTGTCTTGCATATCCTCGTTTTCCAGTGTCACGCTGTCGTAACTATGGCTCGCTGTAGTATAATCCCGTTCTTTGAATGACATATCTCCAAGCTCAAGAAAAGCCCTGCTCTTGAGTTTCGGGTCATTCGTATTGGCCGCAATGCTTTTTCGAAGGTATTTGATCGATGCATCGGTTTTGGATCTTTGCGATTCGAGTTTTGACGCAGCGTAAAACAAAATATGCCGGTAATCTTCGTATTTAGCCTTCTTCGTCATCTTGATCAGTTCATCGATGTTGCGCTGGATGAGTAGGCTGTCATCTTTTCCAAGGTGCAGGTTGATCCGGTTGATACGGGCATAGGCCTCCATGACGGGATCCGTGGTGTGTCCAATGGTTTTTTCATAGAGGCTGTCTGCCTCTCGGGTGCTTCCCGCTTTTTCGTACAGTTGTGCGGCTAGGAACTCCCACCTCGACCGCTCCTGAATGGTGGCTGCCCGGTCGAGGGCCTGCTCAAGGTAATGCGCTGCGCTGTCAGCCTGTCCAGATTGATAGAACCACAAAGCCTGCATCTCGCTGAGTAAGGGCAGCAGCCTTTCTGGCAGGGTCTTGTCCCGGCGAAGGATCTCGATGAGTCCGCCCGCATCGTTCATATGTCCCTGTTCGATGAATGTCCGTAACAGCCACAGGATCGCTTCATTCCTTGACGGTGTGTGGGAAACTGTCCGCCCGACCAACCCTTTCTTCTCCGGTGTAGAGATGGTGAACACATTTCCCGTGCTGTTGATATTGCTGCCTATTGATTTATCAAAGCCGATCTCGTCCTTGCTGCGAGGCTGGAATGCATAGTTCAGGTATTGGAAAGTGATCGCCGCTGAGTCAAGCTCCTTTTTATAGAAGTAGGCTTTCCCCATGAGCAGGTAAAGATCATCCACCCAGTCACTCCGCAGGTCGTGCAGCAATATGCCGTTATTACATTTCAGGATGACAGAATCAAGCTCTGATTCCTGGCCTGCAGTGCTTTCAAGGGAGTGATCATAGAATGGAAGCAGCCTGGTGAAATCATCCTTATGCTCCTGTTTTGCAGCGAAAACCACTTCATTCAGCTCATTTTCCGCGTTGAAATGAAAGTTATAATGCGTCAGAACATTCTGATTGAATCGCTTGATCGGATTTAACTTCCCCTCACCGGTTTTTTCAGAGGCGAGTGTTCTATTCTCAAACTGCTTGGGTTTGGGAAGATCGACCTTCGCACCCGGCTGCCCCCAGGAAATATGAATGGATAAAACGCACACCAATACAATAAAGAGGGAAGCC
>JBIKIB010000112.1:0-10195 GCA_044361845.1 Chitinophagaceae bacterium
GGAACATCCAAAAAATATTGCTGCAATTGCCCGAAGGTCCGGCAGTGAACCCTTACCGTACTATCTGATCCTCTGTATACAGGACAGATAGATGCCTCAGAAAGGGTTTGCATCAGGGGTCAAACCGCCGCCTGTATAAAGGATGAAGCGGATAGATCCGGATGCATCAGCGGCCAGTACACACCGTACCCGGAGGAGGGATTCCTGAAAAAGCAGACATGAAATCATCTACCCGAACCATTCGCTCCCCACCATTCCCCCACTATTTAGTAACCTCTTTTACCCATTCGATATCTGGCATTTTTTTTATTCGCAGGTTCCTCTTAAATTTCATGTACGCAAACAACGCCATGAGAAAAAAAACGAACCTGCTTGTCTTGACAGCCATTCCCTGTCTGCTATTGATCTATGCATTTACGTATCAAAAAAATCCAACGGAATCATCCTTCGTTTCCGGGGATCCGAAAGTCGCCAAACTCAAGCTGCCAACAGGCTTCAAGGCGGACAGATTGTACGGTCCGTCGGAACAAGAAGATGGCTCCTGGGTATCCATGACATTCGACAATAAAGGAAGGATCATTGCATCCGACCAGTATGGATACCTGTATCGCATGAGCGTCCCGGTCATTGGGGATTCACTCACTCCCACCAAGGCAGAGAAGCTGGAAGTCCTGAACGACCCGACCTTCATGAACGATAAAAACCCCGGGAAGATCTCCATGGGTTATGCACAGGGACTGCTCTACGCCTTCAACAGTCTCTATGTGATGGTGAACCATACAGGCGATAATAAATTGAAAAGAACAAGCGGACTCTACCGCCTGCAGGATATGGACGGGGATGATCAGTACGACAAGATCACCCTGCTCAAATTATTGGATGGATCCGGTGAGCATGGCCCACATAGTGTGGTCCTCTCCCCCGACAAACAATCCATCCACGTGGTCGCGGGAAATTTCACCAAGATTCCCAAAATGGATGCCTACCGAAATGTTCCGGATGGCAAATTCGACAACCTCTTTCCGCTGATAAAAGATCCCAACGGACACGATAATACCGTGGAGTCACATGGAGGATGGATCGCCAAAGTGGATCCCAATGGCACCAGATGGGAATTGATCGCATCGGGGCTCAGGAATTCATACGACATCGCCTTCAACGACGCCGGGGAAATGTTCACCTACGATTCTGATATGGAATGGGATTTCGGTACTCCATGGTATCGCCCGACCAGGATCCTGCATGTGACCAGCGGTGCAGAATTCGGCTGGAGGCCCGGAACACTCAAGTGGAACGCCAATTATCCCGACAATCTCCCGGCTGCGGTGAATGTCGGGCAAGGCTCTCCCACGAATTTCGTGTATGCCGGTAATGCGAAATTTCCGGTAAGATACCGCAATGCCTTTTTCGCTTTCGACTGGAGCTTTGGCATCATCTACGCCGTGTATCCAACACAGAACGGTGCATCCTATACAGCCACCGGCGAAGAGTTCGTATCGGGATCCCCCCTGCCGTTGACCGATGGGGTGATCGGACCGGATGGCGCCCTCTATTTCCTCACGGGCGGCCGGAGGCTGGAATCCGACCTCTACCGGGTGTACTATGCTGGGAATGAAGTGAAGAATGCTAAACCCGTTGTCACCGAATTGAGTGAAGCCCAAAAAACCCGCCGGAAACTGGAAGCCCTCCACGGCATCGCCAAACTGGGTACGGTAGACATGGCATGGCCATATCTGAAGGATAAGGACAGGCATATCCGCTATGCCGCACGCATCGCCATCGAAGCGCAACAAACGGCGGAATGGAAGGACAAGACCCTGAACGAAAAAGACCCCGTCATCCTTACCCATGCGGCCATCGGACTGGCCAGGAGAGGCGATGCCTCCATGAAAAAGCCTCTGGTGACGGCACTCTCGAAAGTGAATATAAAACTCCTCACAGAATCCCAGCAATTGGATCTGATCCGGGCCGTTGAATTGGTCTTTGCACGGATGGGCACCCCGGATGCCGGAGAAAAAGAAGCGGTAGCCGCTCTGTTGGACCCGATCTTCCCGGCCGGCAGTCAGGACCTGAACAAGGAACTGAGCAAGATGCTCGTCTATGTGGATGCACCAAAAGCAGTTGAAAAGACCATGGCACTGCTGCTGTCTGCCAAAGATGATCCCAATAGTCAAAAAACACTATCCGCTTCCTCAGACCTCATCCTTCGCAATCCACAGTACGGAATGGATATTGCGAGCATGTTGTCTAAAATGCCACCGCTTACCCAGACATGGTATGCCAATGTCCTGAGCCAGGCGAAAAACGGATGGACCAATGACCTGAGGAATAAATATTTCCAGTGGTATACCCAGGCCTTTGGATACAAAGGCGGTGTTTGCTACGTAGGCTTTATCGACAAAGCGCGGAAGAATGCCCTGGAAAATGTACCTAAGGAAAGTTTTGCACGATATAACAAAATGTCGGGAGACTCCCTGGTGACCCTTGCCCGAAAAGGCCTGGATATCGGATCCGTGCGACCCAAAGGACCCGGTAAAAACTGGAAACTGGAAGATGCGCTGCAGGTCGTTCAGCAGGACTCGACCAAAAGGGATTTCGAACAGGGCAAAGCCATGTTTGCCGCTACGCTTTGCCGCACCTGCCACCAGATGAAAGGCGAAGGTGGTGTTGCCGGTCCGGACCTCACACAACTCGGGACCCGTTTCTCGGACAAGGACATGCTGGAAGCCATCATTTCTCCCAATAAAAGCATATCGGATCAATATGGTTCAACCGTATTCTATCTGAAGGCAGGCGGATCCATCCTGGGCCGGCTGATCCGTCAGGACAGTGAAAAGTATTACATATCCCAAAATCCTTTCGACACGCAAACCATCAAAGTGATCTTGAAAAAAAATGTGCTGCGGACAAGGGTTTCCGAAATATCCCCCATGTTACCGGGTATGATCAATGCGTTGAATGCGGAGGAGTTGAAAGACCTGATGGCCTATCTGAAATCGGGTGGCAATATTAATCACCCGGTCTATGCGCATTCAATGACATTAAAATGATGCGGGGATCTTCCATTTGGAGCAATAAGGTGGGAAATATTTCTCAGATCGGAGGGATCGAAACCGCTGTGATCGACAACGGCCCTGGCAGAGGGATGCGCATCGCATGGATCAATACCGGATCCGGACTGCGATACAAGGTGCTGATCGATCGCGCGATGGACATCGGCGATGCCGCTATCAACCAGTACAATCTCGCATGGCTGAGTCATGCGGGTTTTATACCGCCACAACCATTTTCAGACAAGGGGCTCGACTGGCTGCGGACATTCGGCGGGGGGCTGGTGAACACCTGCGGACTCACCCATGTCGGCGGACCTGAAAAGGATGCCCATGGCGAAAGAGGCATACATGGCAGGATCAGCAACACCCCCGCAGAGATCGTATCCATCATCCAGCCCGATCCTGCCGCAGGGCAATTTGAGATGAGCATCACAGGCATCATCCGCGAGTCGAATATATTCGGACCAAGCCTGGAATTGCGCAGGACCATCTCCTCCAAACTGGGCGAAGCCTCCATTCATATTCACGACGAAGTGAGCAACAAGGGCAACACACCCGCCCCGCACATGATCCTCTATCATTGCAACTTCGGCTGGCCACTGGCGGATGCAGGCAGCCGGCTATCCTGGAATGGAAAGATGACAACGAGGGATGGTCAGGATCTCCCAAATGCGGATACCTACATGTTGTGTCGCGATATCATTCCTGAACACAGCGGCAATGGGGAACAAGTGGCCTTCATCGACATCGAAGCGGATGCTGACGGCATCTGTAAGGCAGGACTGCACAACCCGAGCCTGAATCTCGGCATCGTCCTGACATTCAGTAAATCAGAATTGCCCTGGCTCACGAACTGGCAACACTGGGGCCGGGGAGAATACGTCACAGGGCTCGAACCGGGATCTCATCCTCCGATCGGGCAATCAAAAGCAAGGGAGAACAACACGCTGATCTTCCTGGAGCCCGGAGCAAAAAGAACCTATAACCTCGGAATAGACATAACACAATAATACCATTTACATGAGCACACAATCACTGGCACAAAAGGCACTGGAACAAGGGAAAGGGATCCTTCGGCTGGCACCCACATGGGTACCCAGATCGTTCTGCGTTCCGGGAAGAAGAATAAAATTGCATCCGGACGATTATTATGTCCTGGGAGGCGCACGTGGCGGGATCGATGAGCGCTGGCTATCTTCGACCACCCCGGCGAAAAACGGTCCACTCACGGGTGAGCACGAAGGATTGAGTCCCGTTGTGTTTGAGGAAGGTGCCAACACCCATCAGTTCCTGTTGAAGGATGCCGTGGACGAGCTCAAGGGTGCGTTGATCGGCGACAGGTTGTGGAATGAATACCAGAGCTGGCCGATGTATTCCAAGTTTTTCGACAACATGGGCCCGTTGCCGCATCATGTGCACCACAACGATGAGAAGGCCGCGCTGATCGGGCAGAAAGGCAAGCCGGAAGCCTATTATTTCCCCCCGCAGCTGAACAACCACGGCGGGGATTTTCCTTACACTTTCATGGGCATCGCACCCGGAACACCCAAAGAGGTGATCAAGGAATGCCTCATGAATTTCACCAAAGGAGACAACAAGCTCACCAACTATTCGCAGGCCTATAAACTGGAGCCGGGCACCGGATGGGATGTACCTCCGGGCCTCCTGCACGCACCGGGCAGCATGTGTACCTATGAACCGCAAAAGGCATCGGATGTATTTGCCATGTACCAGTCCCTGGTGAACGAGGCCATCATCCCCGAAGAACTCCTGTGGAACGGCACACCTGAAGACAGCATCGGCGACTATGATGCCCTGATGGACGTCCTCGATTGGGATCTGAATGTGGACCCGAACATGATGGCAAACCGTTTCATGGCGCCACGCCCCGTGAAAAACGTGGATGAAATGAAAGCGGATGGGTACGTCGAGAACTGGGTATGCTACAAATCCGACGCCTTCAGCGCAAAGGAATTGACAGTGTTCCCCGGTCAAACCGTGACCATCAAAGATAGTGCTGCTTATGGTATCATTGTCATGCAAGGCCGTGGAACATTCGGGGTATGGGAAATTGAAACACCTGCCCTTATCCGTTACGGGCAACTGACCAATGATGAATTCTTCGTCAGCGAAGCGGCCGCAAGGGAAGGTGTGGTGATCGTGAACACCTCTTCGACAGACCCCATCGTCATCCTCAAACATTTTGGTCCCAATAACCCTGATCTTTCCTGATGATCCATCATAACGATTCTATCAAACTTTCCTTCCTGAATTCAGGCAAGGGATACATCCTGGCATTGATCATCATTGCAGGCATTCTGGCATTCATCCCGCAGGATGATCCAAAGACCAGCGTATCGAAGGGCTCCCGCATCATTTTGATCGGCAACAACCTGGGCTCCAGGATGATGAATGCCGACCATTTCGAGACCACGCTCCATCTCCGCTATCCCGACAGCATGCTCTATGTGCGCAATATGTGTGATGGCGGGAATACGGCCGGCTTCAGACCGCACTCCGGACGAAACACCCCCTGGGCATTTCCCGGTGCGGAAAAGTTCCAGACGGAGCTGGCTAAGCCGGCCGGAATGGAAGGCTTTGTGGAATATCCCGATCAATGGCTCAGCAAGCACCAGGCAGACATCATCATTGCCTTCTTTGGCTACAATGAATCCTTCGAAGGCCCGGCAGGTCTGAACAACTTCAAAGGAGAGCTCGAGGCATTCATCAAACACAGTCTGTCGCAACAATACAACGGCACCAGCTCCCCCCGACTGGTGCTCGTATCCCCCATCGCCTTTGAGGATCTTTCCACAAAACAGGATCTGCCGGATGGTACAAAGGAGAATGCCAATCTCCAGCTCTATACCCGGGCCATGGGGGAAGTGGCGGCAAAATATAACGTTGATTTTGTAGATGCCTTTACACCCAGCAAGCAATGGCTGGATGATCCCGAAACCGAGCTGACCATCGACGGATCACAATTGACGGATCAAGGATATGCCATCTTCGGGCCTTTTTTGGCAGACAAGATTTTCGGCCAACAGGCCGTTTCATCCAAAGCTGTTAAACAGACGGTGTACGATGCCGTGATGGAAAAAAACTGGATCTGGCACAACGATTTCAAGATCCCCAACGGGGTGCATGTGTTTGGCAGGAGATATGATCCGTTCGGGCCTGACAACTACCCCGCCGAACTGAAAAAGATCAGGGAGATGATCATGATCAGGGATACCGCCATCTGGATGGCGGCAAAGGGGTCGCCCTACGATCTGGCAGCGGCGGATGCCAAAACATCCACGCTCCCGGAGGTGAAAACCAATTATTCGCCTAAGGATCCGAACACCAAACTTCGCTATCTCTACGGACAGGAAGCGCTCGACAAGTTCACCGTGGCACCCGGTTACAAGATCGAGTTGTTTGCATCAGAAGGAGAATTCCCCGATCTCGCCAATCCGGTACAGATATCCTTCGACAACAAAGGAAGGCTTTGGGTCGCCGTCATGCCCACCTATCCTCATTGGAAGCCAGGAGACCCCAAACCCAACGACAAGCTCATCATCCTCGAAGACACGAACAATGATGGCAAGGCCGATAAACAAATCACCTTTGCCGACAACCTTCACCTACCGCTCGGCTTTGAGATCGCCCCTGAAGGCGTTTATTTGTCACAGGGAACCAACTTCATGCTGCTGAAGGATACCAATGGAGATGATGTGTCTGACAAAAGAGAGATCCTGCTCAGTGGATTTGACGATCATGATACCCACCACGCACACCACGCATATACCACGGATGCATCCGGAGGTATTTACATGGGACAAGGTGTCTTTCTTGCCAATGACATCGAAACATCCTATGGTCCGGTGAGGGGAACCAACGGCGGTTTCTTCAGGTACGACCCAAAGAAGAAAAAACTCGACCGCATTGCACAACTGTCCATCCCCAATCCATGGGGCATCGCTTTCGATGACTGGGGGCAGGTATTCTATGCCGAAACATCGGGGCCGGATGTGACCTGGATGATGCCCGGCACGGTGAAACCAAGATACGGAGTGGCGACGCCCAAGGCAGCCAGCATCATTGAAGAGAAGCATCGCGTGAGACCCACTTCCGGACTTGAATTTGTCTCCAGCAGGCATTTCCCGGATGACGTACAGGGCGATATGTTGATCAACAATACCATCGGATTCCTGGGCACCAAACAACACAGGATGTTCGAGGATGGAACCGGTTATGGCACCAAACACCGTATGGACCTCGTAAGGTCCAGCGATATCAATTATCGCCCGGTCGACCTTGAATTTGCGCCGGATGGTTCATTGTACATCGCCGACTGGCATAATGTACTCATCGGTCATATGCAACACAATATCCGGGATCCATTGCGGGATCATTCTCATGGCAGGATCTATCGGGTGACCTACCCCAGTAGGCCATTGGTAACCCCGGCAAAAGTGGATGGTGCAACGGTATCCGAACTGCTAGAAAATCTGAAACTACCAGAATACCGGACCCGTTACAGGACCCGAAGGGCGTTAAGGGCCCATCCTGCGTCAGAAGTATTGCCCGAGCTTGGAAAATGGGTCGTTGGGCTCGACAAGTCATCCCCTAACTATGAAAAATTATTACTGGAAGCCTTGTGGGTTTCATGGGGACAGAACAAAGTGGACCAGCGCCTGCTTCGGCAACTGCTGAAATCAAAGGATCATCGGATCAGGGCGGCGGTCGTGGAAATCGTGAGATTTGCAGGCAACGAATTGCCCGACAAAGCAGCCCTACTGATGAATGCTGCCAAAGATGATCATGGCAGGGTCAGGCTGGAAGCCATTGTTTCAGCATCCTGGCTCAGTAAGGAAAAAGGATTACCCATCATGCTGGAGGCCGGCAAGAAACCGTTGGATTCCTGGATGCAGCCAGCCTATACGACCGCAGAGGCCCATGTCAATGGTCGCGCCGCCATCAAACCCAAGCAGGAGACAGCCGACAAAACACCCGTTGTTGCCGGCATTAAACCTGAAGTCATGTCCGCCGGAAAAGCCATCTATATGCGTGATGGTTATTGCAATACCTGCCACCAGTCCGACGGGAAGGGACTGGAATCATCCGGGTTCCCTCCGCTTAAAGCATCGCTTTGGGTAACCGGCAACGAAGACAGACTGATCAAACTGGTTCTGAAAGGTTTGTACGGCCCGATCGAAGTCAATGGCAAGAAATACCCCGGACAAGTACCCATGACCCCGTACGCGGGCATGCTGAAAGATGATGAAATGGCGGCCGTCCTTACGTATGTCCGCAATGCATTTGGGAACAAGGCTCCTGCCGTGACTCCGCAGCGGGTCAAAGAGATCAGGGCCGCCATCAAAGGGAAAACAGGATTTTACACACCGGAGGAACTGCTGAAATTGCATCCCATGGAAAGAAAATAACCATTAATATCCAACTTGATGAACAGCATAAATATTACCCATTCGATGCTTTTCATGCTTCTGAAAAGGAGCATGGCGATCATTGTCATCCTGAGTATTTCCAGCATGTCAATGGCACAGAATCGTGTCGGGAAAGCCTCCAAAAAGCCGCTGGTGGTTTTCGTCACGGGCGATCATGAATACAGCAGTGAAGCCACTATGCCTGCGATCGCTGCCGCCTTGGAAAAGCATTATGGTTTCAGGACAAAGGTACTGAAGGCATATCCCGACTATAAATCGGAAGAGAATTTACCGGGGCTTGAAGCCCTGAAAGAAGCGGATATCGCCGTGTTCTTCCTGCGTTGGCGCAGGTTGCCCGCAGAACAGGTCCAACACATAGAGGACTTTCTGAAAACGGGTAAGCCGATGGTCGGGTTTCGGACCACGACCCATTCATTCAACTATCCCAAAGGGCATCCCCTTGAGCAGTGGAATGCTTTCGGAGAGTGGGCCTTTAACACCCCACCCGGTTGGGGCGGTGTCAACAAGCATACCCATTACGGGCATGAATCCTCCACCGATGTGACCATGATCGATTCGGTCTCGAACGATCCCATCCTCCGCGGGGTTGGTAAAAGTTTCCATGTCAGATCCTGGCTGTATCAGGTGTTGCCGAACTTCCCTTCCAACGGATCAAAGGCGCTCATGATGGGCCATTCCGTTGATCCTAACACCACGAAAGCGTTTGACAATCCGGTAGCCTGGACAGGTACCAACCGCTATGGTGCAAAGGTGTTTTTCACCACCATGGGACATCCGGAAGATTTTGACCAGGAGCCCTTTCAACACCTTGTCATCAATGCCATGCACTGGGTGGCCGGGAAAAAAATCCCTAAAAAATGGGCCGGCCCAATGGACATTCACGTGCCGTACAGAAAATAAATACAAAGAATGTATAAAATTGGATTTAATACCCTGGTCTGGTCGGCTGTTGTTTCGGATGAACAGTTTCCCATCATCGACAGACTCAAAGAGATCGGATACGATGGAGTGGAATGCTTCATTGGTGCGCCGGATGATGCGGCGTACAAGCGTTTCGGGGATCATGCAGCGGGACTCGGACTGGAAACCACAGCCGTCTTCGTAGTGGATGCGGAACACAACCCCGTCAGTACAGATGCAGCGGTCAGAAGCAAGGCGCTGGACCGCATCAAGTGGGGGATCGACCGTGCGCATGACATGCGTTCATCCATCCTCTGTGGCCCCTTTCATTCGGCACACGGACAGTTCTCCCAAAAGCCCCCTCAGTCCGAAGAATACCAATGGTGTGCTGAGGTCTTGCACGGTGCCGGTGAATACGCTGCCACAGCCGGCATCACCCTTGCCCTGGAAGCACTCAACAGGTTTGAATGCTACCTGTGCAATACGATGCAACAGTTAAGCCATCTCATTAATTTGTCTTCACATCCGAATGTGAAGGCCATGTACGACACGCATCACTCAAACATCGAAGAGAAAAAGGCGAAGGACGCCCTGCTCTCGATTGCACCGCTGCTGGCGCATGTGCACATCAGCGAGAACGACCGGGGTACTCCCGGCGACGGACATGTACACTGGGATGAGACCTTTGCCACGCTGGCGGAGATCAACTACAGCGGTTGGCTCACCATTGAAGCATTTTCCAGGAATGACCCGGACTTTGCCAATGCCATCAATGTATGGCGGGAGTATTCG